>JBIIZX010000009.1:0-19606 GCA_044346055.1 Burkholderiaceae bacterium
TGAAACCTACTTTGCAAATCAACCACTTGCGAGGTGTTTCTTAAGAGGGCGGCCGTCGTAGCTCAGCAGGGCCAGCGGCTTCACCACCAGGCTATTGCCGTCCTGCGCCAGCCGCACCGACAGGATCTGCCGCTTGTCGGCGAACTCCTTGTCACTGAACACCAGCAGCGAGCCGTCGGGCTGCGCCAGCAGCGGCGGGCGCTCTACCTTCAGCGACACCTGCAGTAGCCGCCCATCGGGCCGCAGCAACGCGATCGACGGCCCCGCCAGCCACAGGCCGAGGGAGCCCTGCGCGGCGCTGTAGCGCAAGTCCTTGTCCACCACCAGGCCCGGCAGGGCGAAGGACGTGGCCGTGTTGGCCGCCCAGTTCAGCCGCCAGCCGATCGGCGCGTTGTTGCCGTCCAGCCCGAACACCAGCATCGTGTCCTGGCCCAGCGCGATGGGGTCGCCCACGCCGCGCCAGGCCCAGCCGCCCAGGGCTGCATCGATGGGCTTGGTGCCGGCGTGGCAACCGCTCAGCCAGGCCGCCAGCACCATCGCCCGGAAAAGCCCGCGCATATTCATCAGCACTCAGACCTCCGCGGGTCGAAATACTCGAAGCTGCCGGCCATGCCCACCAGCGCCTGCCCTTTGGCCAGGCTCGACAGCCACAGCACCCGCTTGACGCTGCAGCCGCCCGTATTGAGCAGCAGATCCAGCTTGCCGTCGCCATCCAAGTCGCCGGCCCAGACGAGGTACTCGGTGGGGTTCACCGGGCTCACGTTGCCTTCGTAGTCGTTGCCAAACTCGTCCAGCAGCTGGCGCCGCGCGCCCAGGCGCAACTCCAGCACCAGCCCTTCGCGCTGCTCACGCCCGGTGTCGCTGTTCGTGGCGGCCAGCCGCAGGCGCGGCACCAGCAGTGCGCTGCCGGCTGCGCCCATGGGGATGCTCACCTCCATCGTCGCCAGCCGTCCGCCCTCGGGGTAGGGCCCGCCCATGCCCTGCTGCAGCCAGGTCTTCACCGGCCCCGCCGCCAACGGCAAGCCCGCCGCCGCTCGCACAGGCTTGAAGACCGCCAGCAAATCACCCGACGCCGGCAGTGGCGACCAAACCAGCAGCTGGCTGGGAACGGCGTCAGCGTCGTACACCTCATGCCTGGACGGTGAGATGGCCAGCTTCAACGCGGTGAGCTTGCAGTCCGTGCCCTTGCCGCACGACAAGCCCCACCAGCCCTCCCCCGCGCGGAAGTTGCGCCCCGGCATGTTCCAGCCCATCAGTGGCTTGGGGTTGGCTGGCGTCGCGGGCTTCAGCTCCTCCATCGGCGCCGGGAACAACACCACGTCGCCGCGCGTTGGGTCATCGATGTCGGCCGCCGGGGCCGGGCCGCACGCCAGCAGCAGCGCGCCGGTGAGGGTTCTGAGAGTCTGGACCAGCGCGCGGCGCGGCAAGAGCATAGGCATGGGTGGTTTTGGGAGGCGCGTCGTAAGCACCGCGGTTTGCGTGGCAAGCTTTAGCGGCCTTGCTTCACTGCGGCGGTCTTGTATCGGTAGTCCCGGCAGGCGGGGGTAGGTGTGTCGGCGCCGTCCTTTCTCAGGCGCTGCCATCGGGCAATCAGCGCCGGCTCGTCCTGCGCGGGCGCCTGCGGAATAATCCAGCCACCCTCCTTGGGCTGCGCCCCGGGCATGGCCAGCAGGGCACCAAAGGCTTCATCAGTGGCATCGGCCGGCGCAGCGCCGGCGCCTGCGGCCGCCACAAACAGCGCGAATGCCAAGGCAAGTGCCCATAAACGAGTCCAGTAAAGCATGGGGCGTAACGTGAGCAGCGTATTCATGATGAGTCGGTAGGGTTTCAAGAAGTGTGGTGAAGAAAACGCCTTGGCTCTCGTGAGAGGTGCAGTGGTGATCACCGCTTTCCTCTGCTTTCGCTTGCGGGATCACGGACATCGCCCTCGCCCAGCAGCAGGCTGCGGCCGTAGGCCGTCAGGTGCGGCCGAAGGCGCTCGGGCGCGAACACGGCGTCCAGGAATTCAAGCGCCGCCCAGTCGCCGACTCGGATTCCGCAGCCACGATCAAGGAAGGCAAAGGCGCCTTGGCGATAGGCCATGGTGGGATCTTTCTCATGGGCGAAATCCGGTCGATCAAGAAACCCTCTCCTCTCGTCGATGCACCTCCGATAGACCTCGGCCTCCTCGTTGCTGAACCTTCCCGTTCGTCCCTTGCCTTTGGCGAAAATCGCTTCGGCGCGGCGCAGCCAGCCCTTCTCGAGGGCGACCACGAGTTGCGCCTTGGCCGGCCCGGAGAAGAGATCATCCATGCCGACATGTCGGCCGGTGCGCGCGTCAAAGAAGTGCTGGCGCAGAAAACCTCCGCAAGATGAACCGCAGGCGGAGCTATCAAACCCAAGCACGAGCAGACGGCCGTTGTTCAACGCAACGCTGTATTCGGCGCTGTACACCCAGTTTGCCGGAGGCCGGTAGCGGCGAATCAATTCAAGGCCCTCGGCGAATCGCACCGGGGCCGGAAGCGTCGTGTCCTCGGGAACCCATTCCACACGCGGAATTGCAAATTCACCCATGAGTTCGATGGGGACGAGGCGAGAGGACGGCAACTCCAGGACTGTGTCGAACACGACGCGATTGATCTAGCCTCCGATCTCGGGGGGTCGAGTCAAGACAAAGGGCAGTATCAACGGACCCATGTGGGTACGGCCGCGCAGCGTCTTCACAACAACCGCCGTCTCGATACCGCGCTCGCCCTGGCAGCGCTGGACCATCCCGGCAAGTTCGACATTGCGGTCGGCGTATCGGAGGCGCAGCAGTTGTGCACCGTCTGCGGCCTGCTCGAATGCTGCGCGGCCCTCCGTCAGCCACGCACGCTGACTTGCCTGCAGCGTTGCGGCTTCTTGTTCGTTCAGGCAGCTTTGCAGCAAGAACTGATAGGAGAAATCGAGCGTCTCGTCGGCCTCGGACAGGCCATGGTTGCTGCAGATCGCTCTTTCCATCTCGGGCAGATCGGGCGTGCAGGCGAAGCTCGCCGCAGAAGCCGTGGGTACGGCCATCTGCAAAGCGAGCCCGGCTAGCAGACCAATGACCGGTATCCGCCAAAACCGGCTGGCGACAAGGCGCTGAGCCACGATCATCACAACCCTCCCACATCGATCCGAACTGCCGCTGACAGTGGACGTATCCGTCGAAACGACGGCGAATTCCGCATGAAGCCTGGGTGAAGTGTCGGTCGACCGAAGCCTCGCCCTCGCGCATGGGCCGGTTCACGCAAGCCGCCGCGCGGTTCCGGCTGGAGCGGTGAAGCAGCTGTCCCAGCGCGTGCCGCCCCCGCCCATCGTCCGCATTGCGACAAACCCGCGGCGGGAATACCCTTGCCCGAGCGCGCCGCGGCACTCAATCGAGGGCGGCGTGATCCCGCCCAGCATGGCCGGGCACTTCGACAGCGTCGGCGTCGTGCAACTGGTGCAGAACGGGCCTGATCCCCGCTTCCAGGGCGGGACCGATCGTTCGCAGTAGCAAGGTGGTCATACGGGTGCATGCCTCATTGCCAAAAACCCGCACCGGGAATCACCCCATTGCCGCAGCACAGCCTCACTGTTGACAATGCCTCCTGGAGAAGCGGCACACACTCACGTACGTGCAACATGAAAGCGCCGCCAGAGGATCGTGAAACAAGAGCATCCCCCCGCTTCGCAAGCCCTGTCACTTCAGGGCAAGCTTGACCAGATCTCGCACGATCGCGACGTGCTGCATCTGTTGCGGGAGCTCGCCCGTCACGGGCTGCGCGAGGGCGACTCGGTCTGCAGCAGCGAAGGCGCGCAGGGCCGGCTGGTGATTTCGCGCCAGGACACACCGCCACGCACCCTGGTGGCCCTGGCAGACGGCAGCCGCGAGCCGTTCAGCCTGCACCTTTGGCGCCGCGCCTAGCCCACCGCACCTGAGTTGCCGAGGCAGCACGCCGAATGAGAGCGGGCCGGGGCAAACGGCGCCCCTCCAGCGCGGCGCGCAACTTGCGGCCGGTCCACCGATGCAAACCACGCTGTCGCATGGCACACTGTGGGCGCCATGCAGATGGAGTCTGCGCCACGGATCTTGATCGTTGATTCCCACGGCCAGCCGGTCCGTTGGGCGGTGCTGCCACGTGCTGCGCGCTACTACGCCTCGGGCAAGGTGGTCACCGACCTGGGCGAGAACCTGTTCTCCATGGCCGGCGGCACGCAGGAACTCTCTGGCCTGCGCTCGGAGTTCGTCACCAGTTCCATCGTGATGATCCGCGGCCGCCACCGCATCCCCACCGGCCACGCGCACGTGGGCCTCACCAAACACCGCCTGTTCCAGCGCGACCGCCAAGTCTGCGCCTACTGCGGCCACCATTTTGCCGAGAGCGAACTGACGGTCGAGCACATCCTTCCCGTGTCGCGCGGCGGCCGGCAGCTCTGGACCAACGTCGTGACCGCCTGCCGCTCGTGCAACACGCGCAAGGGCAGCCGCACGCCCGAGGAAGCGCGCATGCCGCTCATGTACGTGCCCTATGCGGTGTGCCGCAACGAAGGCTTCATCCTGTCCAACCGCCGCATCCTCGCCGACCAGATGGCGTTCTTGCAGGTGGCGCTGCCCAAGCATTCGCGCTGGGCGCACGCGTAGCGCTTGCGGTGTACGCGACGGCTTACGCCGTCGCACGTGCACCGCAAGCGGTCTGATCAGATCGGCTTTGGTGGCAAAGCCACTCAAAGCCTCAGAAGGTCCGCGCTCTCGCGTTGCATCGCTCGGACTTCAAGGTGCGCGCGTCCGCTCCATCGCCACTGTGGAGCGGACAAAGCCGAGCCGTTCGTAGAACGCGATGGCCGATTCATCGCGGGCGGCACGGAGCACCCAGGTGATCTGGTCGTTGTCGCCCATCACCGCCTGCATCAAGGCCCGACCGACGCCTCGCCGTCGATGCGACTCGGCGACGACGAGCATGGAAACGTAGCCGTTGGTCAGCCCGTCGCCCAATGCGCGCACGAAGCCGACGACTTTGCCTTCCGCGATAGCGACCAGCGCAAGGTGTGAGCGCGAGATGAGTTCGGCAAGTTCAGGAGTGCTGCCCACGCGGTGCTGCCAGCCACCGTCGAGCAGCAGTTGTCGCACCGCATCGATCTCACCGGGCTCGACCGGTCGGACTTGGACGCTCATCACTGAACGCGTAGAGCGGCACGCTCAAGCCGGCACGCTCATGCCTGCGCTCTCACATGAGGCGATTGAACCAGAGCACAGAGAGCCCCGCCGCGATCACTGCCAGCAGCGCCGCGAGTGCGGTGACGAGTGCGGTGACTTCGGTCTCCTGCGTGGTCATCACGAGCTTGGAGCTCAGGGTCGAGTAGACCTTCTTCAGGTCCTCGGCGTTGCCCGCGTAGTAGTACTCGGCCTGGGTGATGCGTGCGACTTCCTTGAGTGCTTCTTCGTCCAGCCGTGCGCGAAACGACCAGCCCTCGAAGCCCACCACCTCGCCTTCGACGGTACCGATGCCCACGGTGTAGATGCGCACGCCGCGGTCGGCAGCGAGCTTGGCGGCGGCCAGGGGATCGGGGCCGGTGGTGCGCTGGCCATCGGTGAGCATGATGATCGCGGCCGAGTTGTACGAGCCCGGCGGCACCGGCTTGAACTCGGACTTCTTCTTGGCCTCGTCGTCGATCGAGCCGCCCTTGGTCTCGCGCTCGCGCTGCGTCTGCACCGAGGTGCTGACGTCGTAGCCGCCGTCGGGAAAGAGCGTCGCGAGCGAGACGATGATCGCGCTGCCGGTGGCCGTGGCGCGCTGCAGCTGAAAGCGGTCGATCGCGGCGGCCAGATCTTCGCGGCTGGTGGTCGGCGGCTGCACCAGCGAGGCGGTGCCGGCAAAGGCGACGATGCCGACCTTGGTGTGGCGCGGCTGCTGCGCGATGAAATGCTTGGCGGCGTTTTGCGAGGCAACCAGCCGATTGGGCTCGACATCCTTGGCGCGCATGCTGCCCGACACGTCCATCGCCAGGATCACGGTCTTTTCCTGCGAGGGCAGCGTCACCACCGCGGTCGGCCGCGCCACTGCCAGCAGCATCAGCGCAAGCGATGCGAGAAAAAGCAGCGGCGGCACATGGCGGCGGAAGCCGAGTTTGCCGGCCATGGCTTCCTTGACGATCGACAGGCTCGCGTAGCGCAGGGCGAGCTTCTTGCGGCGGCCGAGCAGCCACACGTACAGCAGCACCAGCAGCGGCAGCAGCAGGGCGAGCCACAGCGCATCGGGCCACTGGAAAGTCAGCGGCAGCTGGTTCATTTGCTTGCCTCCACGGGTCGGCCTGGCGTACTGCCGACCGTCGCGTTGCCGCTGATTGCGTTGCCGCTCATTGCCTTGCTGCTCATTGCCTTACCAATCGGCGCGCTGCCACTGGAACGCCCACGCCGCTTGCGCATGTCGGCAAAGCGCAGCACCGTGTCGAGCAGCGGTTGGCTGGTGGACAGCTCCAGCGCATCCACGCCGGCGTTGGCCAAGCCGCTGAGGAGCTCGTCTTCGCGCCGCGCAGCAGCAGCGGCAAAGCGCTTGCGAAAGCCGGCGTCGCCCGTGTCGACGAAGATCTGCTCGCCGGTCTCGGCGTCCTGCATCAGCATGAGGCCGATGTCCGGCAATTCCTGCTCCAGCGGGTCATGCAGGCGCACGGCCACCACTTCGTGGCGCTGCGCCAGTTGCGCCAGCGGCTTGTCCCAGGCCGGCGCGCTGATGAAGTCCGACACGACAAAGATCAGCGAGCGTCGCCGGATCACCGACTGACCGGCCTTGAGCAACTGCGCAAGCTCCGTCTGGCCGCCCTTGACCAGCCGCAGCGGCGGCCGCTGCTGCATGGCGCGCATCAGGTGCAGCACATGGCGCCGGCCCGAGCGCGCCGGCAGCACGTGGTCGACCTTGTCGCCGTAAAGAATGCCGCCGACACGATTGCCGCGCGCGGTGAGCACGCGCGCCAGCAGCGCCACGAACTCAATCGCCGTCTGCAGCTTCTTGACCTCGCCGGAGCCGAAGTCCACCGAGCCCGACAGGTCGCACAAGAACCAGGCGGAGAGCTCGCGGTCCTCGTGGTACTCGCGCACGTGCGGCACCTGCAGCCGCGCGGTGACGTTCCAGTCGATGTGCCGCACGTCGTCGTTGAACTGGTACTCGCGCAGGTCGGCCAGGTCGAGCCCGGTGCCGCGGAACAGCGAGCGATAGTCGCCATACAGCTGGCCGTCGAGCCGGCGCAGCACGGTGAACTCCAGCTTGCGCAGGAGCGCTTCGGGGTCGGACGAGGCGGCAGGGTTGGCCAACTTCGACGGGTTGGCCGACTTCGCCGAGTTGCCCGACTTCGCCGGGTTGCCCGAGTTCACCGGGTTGCCGGAGTTCACATTACGCGGCATGAATGGTCGCCGTTCCGTCTGCACTCACGCGTTTCTTCTCCGGCGCTCTTACGCCGCCGCCGCGCGCTCAAAGCTCACATGGCTTTGCAGCGGCTTGTCCGGTGCCGGCGTGTGATGCATGACCTTGGCGATCAGCGCATCCGGGCTCACGCCTTCGGCCAGCGCTTCGTAGGACAGCACCAGGCGATGGCGCAGCACATCGGGTGCGAGATCGGTCACGTCCTGCGGCAGCACGTAGTCGCGGCCGCGCAGGAAAGCCAGGGCGCGCGCGCCTTCAATCAGGTGGATCGAAGCACGCGGGCTGGCGCCAAAGGTGATGAAGCGCGCGCACTCCTGCAACGCCTTGGGCGCGCGCTGCTTGATAACGGGCTCGGACAGGCGCGTGGCCGTGGCCAGGCGCACCGCATAGTCCACCAGCGCGGGATCGACATAGCCCTGCCGACACACCGCCTGCAGCGCATGCAGCTCGTCGGTGGTGGTGACGCTGGACACCTGGATGCTCGGCCCGGTCACGCGCTCGACGATCACGCGCTCCTCGTCAGCGGTCGGATAGCCCACCAGCACCTTCATCATGAAGCGGTCGACCTGCGCCTCGGGCAGCGGATAAGTGCCTTCGGTCTCGATCGGGTTTTGCGTGGCCATCACGACAAACGGCACCGGCACGCGATAGCTCTCGCCGGCGATGGTGACCTGGCGCTCCTGCATGACTTCGAGCAGCGCGCTTTGCACCTTGGCCGGCGCGCGGTTGATCTCGTCGGCCAGCAGCAGGTTGGCAAACACCGGCCCGAGCGAGGTGGCAAAGTCGCTCGTCTTCTGGTTGTAGATGCGCGTGCCCACAAGGTCGGCCGGCACCAGGTCGGGCGTGAACTGGATGCGCCGGAAGGTGCCGTGAATGGCCTGCGCCAGGGTCTTGACGGTCAGCGTCTTGGCCAGCCCCGGCACGCCTTCCACCAGCAGGTGTCCCTGCGCGAGTGTGGCCACCAGCACGCGCTCGAGAAAGTGATCCTGGCCGACGACGACCTTCTTCACCTCGTAAAGAATCCGCTCCATCGACGCCGCAATCGTTTGAGCATCTGCCATGCGTTCTCCTGCGCGCAAAAGTGAAAACCTACTTTTGCGCGATCTAGTTAGGAGTCCGAGTCGGGCAAAGCCCGTCTCGGACTCAATTCAAATGCGACGGGCGCTCACGGTCGTTGCCAACCTCACGACGCACGGCGCCTGTGCCCTTCTCCAATCCAAAAGGATCGTCCGGCTTGCCCGACGATCCATTTCATTCATCCAACCCCCAACATCAATCTCGGCGTGCCCCCCCGCTGGAACCACCCTAGCCACACCACGTCGCCCTTGCCCAGTGCCATCGGCGGCTTTGCCGTCGATGGCATTCAAATCAAATCGCGCAAAAGTAGCTTTGTACTTTTGCGCGCCCCTTAGAAGGGATGCAACCCAACGCCAGCCGCCGCATTCTCGATCGGCACCGCGAAGCCGATGCCTATGAACACGCGCTGCTCTGTCGGGTTCAGTATCGCGGTGACGATCCCCACCACCGATCCGTCCATGGTGACCAGCGGCCCACCCGACGAGCCGGGGTTGGCCATGGCATCGAACTGGATGAGATTGGTCAGCACACGCTGGCCCTTGGGCGAGCGAAACTCGCGCTTCAGCCCCGAGACCACGCCCGAAGATGCAGTGGGACCGATGCCGAACGGAAAGCCCACCGCCATGACCTGGTCGCCCGGCCGCAGATCTTCAGTCGAGCGCAAGGTGGCAACGACCGTGTCATCCGGCACCACGCGCGCCTTGAGCACCGCCAGATCGTGCTCTGGCATCACGTTGACCACGGTCGCCTCGGACTCCGAGCCGTCGAAGAACACCACCTTCACGCTCTTGGCGTGCGAGACCACGTGCAGGTTGGTGAGGATCATGCCGCTCTCGGTGATCACCACGCCGGAGCCCACGCCCTCTTCCACTTCGCCATCGCCCTCCTTGTTTGGCGCCACGTCGCGCACCAGCACAACCGAGGGGCGCACCAGTTCATAGGCCTTGGCAGCGGGTGACGGCAGTACCTTGGTGTTGAGCGTGTGCAGCACCGCCTTGTCGATGTCCTTCTGCGTGAGCTTGCGCTGTGGCGAATGGTTCATGCCGTTGACCAGCACGAGCGACAGCACGATTAGGCCGCCGGCCAGCATCCACAGCGGCGCGGCATAACGGCGCGACACGCGCAGCCAGCGGTTGCTCGCGGTCGGTGCATTGGCAGCGGGTGCGGCGCGACTGTCAGTGGCAGCGGCTGCAGTTGCAGCAGATGCCGCCGCAGGCGCCACATCAGCGGTGGCCCCGCGGCTGGTGGGTGCGTCAATACGGTCACCATTGCCAGCGCTTGCAGGGCTGCGACTGTAAAGGGCCGTTCGTCGTTTCATGAGCGCACCCTCTCCATCAGGTCGCGTGCCTGCCCGAGCAACTCGGCCCGCGCATACGCGTCATGTCTGAAAGCAAACTGGATCCCTGCCGGTCGCAGCTCACAACCAGACGCATCACCAGACGCATCATTGGACTGCAGGTTGCGGACTTCCCAAACTGTGGCACCCGACACCCCGTCGAGTTCCGGCGCGCGCACGTCGATCCCGTCTGTGCGCCGCACCACGTGGCCGTAGGTCAGGCGCAGCGTCACGCCCTGCTCCGCACTTGCGCCCATACGCCGGCAGCGGCTGGCAAACACGACCACCGGCCGCGCGTAGACAATATCGTCCAGTCGGCGCATCTGCGCGTACGGCCAACCGGCCAACACGAACAGCGCCGCAGCACCCGCGTCCGCGCTGAAACCGTCGAGCGCATCGAGTGCCTCGGCCGTCATCGGCACGGCCTGCCATTCGCGCAGCAGTGCCTCGCGCGCTGCACCAGGCGCAAGTTCGATCAGCGCGAGGTCGCGCTGCGGATGCGCCAGCACACGGCGCGCACAGCGCGTGAGCCAGAGCAGCTGGTGGGATTGCGGCAGCGGAATGGTGAGGTCGCCGAGTGTGGCGCAGCCCTCGTCAAAGACATGGCGGCAGGTCACCAGCAGCACGCGGCCGGCGATGCGATACAGCGTGGCGGTGGCCAGCGGCTCGACGCGGCCGTCACGGCGCACCAGCAGCGGCACCGCGCGCCGCAACAAGGCCGAGGCGATCGCACGCGCCGATGCCGGCGTCACCCCGGTATCGATGTCCAGCGGTTCGGTCTCGACGCGCTGCCACGGCATAGAATGCACAGTAGCCAAGCGCATGCCATCACCGCAAGGCCGCCGGTCGGCCGACCCGGTGCGCAGGAGGGTTGGTGGGCGCTATCGGCTGGGCGCGCGCAGTTCGGCAGGCAATGGTGACGGCGGCGCGGCGGACGGTGCGGCGGCGCACGCACCGTGCCGGGCTTGCCGGGGCAGCCCCGAGCGCTTTTTGGCGTCTGTGGGAGCTCCAGCTGCACCGGCAGCACCAGCAGCGGGCGCAAACGCCAGCTTGCCGCTCGCTCCCGCGCGCGTGAAATCGGCGGTCAGCAGCTGCGCGGCCAGCGCGGCCGGCACGCCTTGCCGCTGCACCAGATCGTCGTGCAGCGCGGCGGAAAGATCTTCAAGTGCGATCGCGTGCAGGCGGCCCAGCCGCTGCTGCAAGACCTGCGTGAGCGCGAGCAGCGCAGCAAAGGGCTGGGCGCCCAGCAGCAGCGGCAGCGTTTGCACAAAGCGGCCGGAGTTTGCGATGAGATCCCACACGCGCGCCGCGCGCGTGAGCAGCAGCATGGTGGCGGCGTCGATGCGATCGGTCGCCAGCACGTTGTAGGGCGGCGCGGGGTTGAACTGCAGACTATAAGCCTGTGTGTGGCGTGCGATCGGCGCGCCGCGCAGCCGCTTGAGGATCCCGAACTGGATCTCGTGCGGCTGCAGCGCCACCAGCCGGTCAAAGCCGGCGCCAAAGCTTTCCACCGTCTCGCCGGGTAGGCCGGCAATCAGGTCCACGTGCAGATGCGCGTGCGTGTGCGCGCGCAGCCAGCGCAGGTTTTCCTCGGCGCGGGTGTTGTCCTGCCGTCGCGAGACCAGCTGCTGCACCTCGACATTGAAGGTCTGGATACCGATCTCGAACTGCAAGGTCCCCGGCGGGAAAGCGGCAATCGGTGCCTTGAGCCGCTCCGGCAGGTGGTCCGGAATCAGCTCAAAGTGCAGGAACGGCGGATCGTCGGGCGCTGCGCGCAGCTTGGCCAGGAAAAACTCGAGGATGCGCACCGAGGTCTCGACCTTCAGGTTGAAGGTGCGGTCGACAAACTTGAAGCGGCGCGCGCCGCGCTGCCACAGCACCTCGAGCGACTGCAGGAATGTGTCGAGCGGAAACGGCCACGCAGTCTTGTCTAGTGCCGACAGGCAGAACTCGCACTTGAACGGGCAGCCGCGCGAGGCCTCCACGTAAAGATGGCGGTGGGCGATGTCCGCTTCGCTGTATTCGTCGTACGGCAGCGCCAGCGCCGCCAGCGGCGGCTGCTCGCCCGCATGCACTTTCATCAGCGGCCGCGGCCCGTGCAGAATTTGCTGCGCCAGCCGGGCAAAGCTCACTTCGCCCCAGCCGGTGACAACGTGATCAGCCACGCGACAGATCGACTGCTGATCGACCTCGTGACTCACTTCGGGACCGCCGAGCACCACCACGACGTGCGGCGCCACCTCCTTGAGCCGCCTGACCACGGCCTCGGTCTGCGTCACGTTCCAGATGTACACGCCAAAGCCCACCACGCGCGGTGCCTGCGCCAGCAGCTTCTCCACGATGGTCTGCAGCGGCGTGCGCAGCGTGAACTCGACGATCGCACTGTCGTCGCGCAGCGCACCAAGGTTGGCGCGAAGGCACCGCAGGCCGAGCGAGGCGTGCGAGTAGCGCGCGTTGAGCGTGGCAAGGACGATCGAGGGCATGGCTTGCATTATCGATGCTTGCTGAACCCTGACGCCGCAAGTATTGATGGGCGCAGCGCTTGCCCGGACGCATGCCATCTGAACGACGCGTCCCGGGACTGCTTGTCATGCGCTATCGAACCCGCCTGCGGCTGCTGGTCGCGCCGCTGATCGCCGGCTTGTTTGCGCATGCACCACGCGTTCGTGCACAGGCCAATACCAATTCACCCACCAGCGGGCGGAGCAGGGAAGGTAACGGTGAAGTGCAGGTCGGCGCCGGCAGCAACTGGGGCGCGATCTTGCGTGCTCAACACAAGGTCTGCAACTGGCCATCATGCGCGAATCGCAAACGGCCAATTAGCGGTCGACAGAGATGCTTCTAAAGCGGCATTCAGGCGTTTACGAGAGAAATCTTTACGCGCTTGCCCACCGCGTTGGCCGCCTTGACGAGCGTTGCCAAGGTGGCCGACGGATTGTCGGGATCAAGCAGCCGGTCCAACTGGGCGCGCGTCGTGCCCATGCGCCTTGCCATCGCCGTCTTGGTCAGCTGCTTCGCCTTCATGCCCTGCTCCAGCTGATGGGCGAGCACGCGTTTGACCGCGACAGCCTGAACGGCGTCCAGGATGCCCTCCTCTTGAAGGAAGTCGTCAAAGTCGGAACCGATGTGCAAATTGCGTTTCATGAACTGCTCCGTAGCTTCTTCAACCGCTGGCGGGCCAGATCCAAATCGGGCTTGGGCGTCGTGCGCTCCTTCTTGATGAACCCGTGCAGCAGGACCATTTCACTGCCTTCCAAGACAAACAGCACGCGTGCAAGCCTATTGGCAAGCCGTGTTCGCACTTCCCAGATATCGCGGTCGATGTGGTCGACCACCGGCATCCCCAGAGGCCAGCCGAACTGGACTGTCTTGACGCCGATGCCGACCTCGCGCCGCTCGTCGGCGGGCAGCGACTTGAGCCAATCTCGAACCGGCTCGGTCCCGGAGGCTTCTCGGTAGAAGCGGACCGTGAGCTTCGGGAGGCCTCGAGTCGCCATATAGGGTATTGTATCATTTTTGATTCAAGCTTGCTGTCCACGACTGCAACATCCGAAGCAGTGCCGAACGGCTGCTTTGGTGTGAATCAGCCGGTGTCGGCGGTCGACCGCTACTGGCCGAACTCAGCTGTCACCACTCAGCCCGAAAGCGGAGATTCCAACCGATCTTCTCAGGCTCGTCCAGCCGAGGACCGACATCGCGCAACACCCGCGGATTGGCCTCCTAGCGGCGAGACATGTCAGACACCTCCGACGCCTGCGCGTCATGCTCGCTGCCCGCATTGGCTTGCGTGCTTTGCTCACCCTGCGCCTCCGGCGTCTTGCCACCCCGCTGCAACTGCCGGCCAAGCTGCCATGCCATCGCCGCGAGCAGCGCCACGGCACCGAGCAGCAAGGCCCAGAGCAGCAGGCGGGGCGCGCTTGCGCTCTTGGTTGAGGCGGGTGCAGTGGCGCTGCCGAGCACGCCGCCCCCGGTGGCGATGAGCGGTGCCAGCGGCTCAAGCTGCGCGCGCTGCAGTCGTGTGCCGGCGGGGTCGTCGGCTGGCAGGACGGCCGGCGCGAGCTGCGGGCCGGGCTTGGCCTCCGCCAGGCCCACGGCCAGCGTGTAGGGGCCGGGCGCGCGGGCCGCAAAGGCAATGCGCTCGGGCTGCCACTCAACCTCGACGATGGGCAGCTCGCCGCCAAAGGTGGCGCCGTCGAGCAGCTCGATGCGCAAGGCATTGATCCGTGGTGGCAGCGGCACCGGCGAGTTCTCGACCATGGCGCCATTGCGATCGAGGCGGAACACATCGATCACGCCGAATGGCTGCCAGCGTTCGGACGCGCGGCGCGGCTGCAGGCCCAGGCGGGCACGCGGCAGTGCCGGGTCGTCGTCATGCCGCAGGAGCCGTGCGCGCACCGCCACGTTGTCGCGCGCCGCACGCACATGCAGGCGCGTGGCGGGCAGGCCCACCGGCAGCTCGACCACGAACACGCTGGCCGACTCAGTGGTGACCGCGAGCGCGCTGCGCAGCGGTGCCGTGGCAGTGGCCGCGCCGATGAAGTTGGCACCGGACAGGAGTGGCCCGGTGGGATTGATTGCGTGGCTCGTCTGCACGCGCAGGAATGACGGCGCGGCGGGCAGCGTCAACACGTTGCGCTCGAACGGCTCGGCAAACTGCTGACTGAAGACCAGTGGGCCGCTTGCGATCAGGCGCCTCTCCACCAGGTCTTCACTGCCCTGCAGCTCAACGCGGCCGGCAAAGCCGGGTGCGCCGGGTGCGAACTGCAGCACGAGCTCACCGCGCTCGCCTTTGTTGCCGCGCGCATCGATCAAGTACGTGTCACTGCGCGGGGATGCGCTCGCCGCGGCGGTTGTGACAGCAGCCGAAGGCACCGGCGTGAGCTCAATGGTGGCGCGCGGGCCGCTTTTCTCGATGCGCAGGCGAAAGTCGTTGAGCAGCGCGTCGCGCGGTTGCGCCTCGGCGGGCAGCACGACGAGCGGCAGCACGACCGGTGCGGGGCGTGCAGTCGGCGGCGCGGGCAGTCGCGTCCAAGGCAGCGCTTCACCGGCGCTGTTGAACACGCGCAGATCGCGCAGGTCAGGCGTCTGCGCCGCACGATAGACGGCCTCGTCGAGCGGCAAGGCAAGAAGGCCTTCGCCGGACGGGACCAGTACGGTCCGACGCTGCGCGAAGTCCGCCGCGGTCTGCGCCTGCACGCTCGCAGCCACTGCGACGAGCGCCAGTGCGACCAGGGCCTGCTTCGTCCTGTGCATCATGCTGCTATTGAACCGCTGCCTCACGCTGCCTCCTCCTGCGCGCGCCCTTGCCGCGCTGCGGGCGGCACCGGCGCGAGATAGCCGACCAAGATCAGCAGCAATCCCACGCCAACAAACGAGACAATGCGCTCGAGCGTGCCCTGGCCCGACAGGTCGACGAAGAACAGCTTGGCGACGACTACCGCCAGCAGCGCCGCACCGGCCATCCACAGCGGGCGCACAGCGCGCCGGTGCGCCAGCACCATCAGCGCCATGCCCACTACGGTCCACAGCAGCGACAGCATGGCCTGCACCAGCAGCGACCGCGCCAGCGCGTCGACCGTCCACGGCACGCCGGCCACGAGGTGCACGGCGCGCAGCGCGATCAGGTTGATGACGAAGAACGCCGCGCCCGCCAGCAGCAGGCGCACCTGCGCCTGCCAGGCCGCACGTGTGTCCGCAATGTGCCAGCGCGCCAGTGCGGCCAGCACCAGCAGCGCGGCGAGATCGAGCGGATTGAGCAGCGGCAGCGAAGGCAGCGGTGCAGCATCCACCGCGCGCACGCTGCCCACCAGCAGCCAGGCGAGCGCGGCGGCAGCCAGCCCCGGCACGCCGACAGAGGCATAGGCAAAGGGCGCTGCGCGCAACGGCCAGCGCAGTGCATGCTGCACTGACACCCACAAGGCGAGCGCCAGCACCGCGCCCCAGGTGGCGTGGAACCAGCCGCCACCAGCCACGGCATCCACCCGCAGGGCAAGCTCCGCGGCGAACATCAGCACCAGCAGCCACAGTGCGGCCACGTGCACTGCACCGGCCACCGGCGCTTGCAGTCGCGGGCCGCCGTGCTCGGCGCGATGTAGCAGCAGATAGAACAGCCCCCATGCCGCGGGCCACACGGCCCAGCCAAAGTGCGCGCTCGGACGCAAGGCGCCAAACACCGCGGCGAAGACCACATAGGCCGCCAGCACCAGGTGCGCCGCGAACAAGGCCTGCGCCAGCTGCTGCGGCCAGGACCACTTCAGGTGTCGCCCGAGCAGGCTGAGCGCCAGTGCAGTGACACCGACCAGCACCAGCGCCAGCTGCGCCACCGCGATCGCCGCGTCCACCCGCGCGATGGTCTCGGCCAGCAGCGCCACCAGCCAGGCCAGCACGCCCAGCGTGAGCAGCCCGGCCGCCGCGCCACGCTGGAGCGCATGGCCGCCGCGCAGCGACAGCAGCGCAGCCGCTACCGCCGTGACGGCGAGCGCCAGGCGCAGGGTGAGTTGCAAGTGGGCGGTGCTGGCATCCACGCGTAGCTCGGCCGCGAAGGTTGCCAGCAGGACGAGCAGGACGCCGGCCCACCACTCGGGGCTGATCGGCGCCGGCTCGCCCTCGCCCTGCACTCGCTCGCCCGCCTTGCGCACGACCGCGGCCACCAGCACCAGCGCCAGCACGCACCACGCCAGCACGTACCAGGGAAATGCGAGCGGCTGCCACAGCAGCAGCACCACCCACAACCAGCCGAGCAGGCGCGCCAGCCAGGGACCGTCGGCCAGCAGCGGCGTGATGTCGGCGCGCCATGCCGCGGCGCGCGCCAGCAGCCAGCCGCTGGCAAAGGCACAGGCCGCCAGCACCGCGAGATTGAGCGTGGTGCCCGACAGCACTGGAGTGAAGTCGAGCGCGCCGCGCTGCGCCGCAAGCAGCAGCGCCATAGCACCGGCCACATGCAGCAGCAATCCGGCCGCGGTGGGGAACAGGCGCCGCTGGCGCAGCCCGACCCACAGCATTGCCACGCCTTCGAGCGCCCATGCGGCCGAGGTCCACTGCGCGCTGGCTGCCAGTGGCACCGCGAGCGTCAAGAAACCCACGCCAAGCGCGAACGACGCCTCGGCCAGCAGTTGCAGGGACGCATCGCGCTGACGCAGGAGCCACATGGCAACGCTGAGGTAGACGGCGGCGGGGACGAGCGCTGCCAGCGCCAGGTCCAGACCCTGCGTGAAGCGCGTCTGGATGCCAAAGGCCACCAGTGGCAAAGCAAACACCAGCAGCGTGTCCACCAGGCCGCGCCGCGCGGCCGGCTGGCGCAGTGCATACAGCAGCGACACCGCGAGAAACAGCAACCAGAACGCCGCGAGAAAGCCCTGGCCCACGGGATAGTCGGCTGCGGAGTAGCGCTGCACGGCCCACAGGCCGCTCACGCCGAAGGTGAAGCCGAAGGCAATCCAGTTGAGTTCGCGCCAGGCGCGAAACAGCGCAACGCCGAGCACGCCTAGGTTGAGCACCAGGTAGTAGGAAAACAGCAGCTCAATGCGGCCGCTGCCGGTTGCCACCAGCAAGGGCGCCAGGAAGCCGCCGGTGGCGCCGAGCGCTGCGAGCGCACGCGCGTCCTGCAGCACGGCAAGCACAGCGCTCAAGGCCGCCAGCGCCGCCATGAAGGCGAAGGCGGCAACCGGTGGCAGCACCTCGTATAGGCGCAGGGCCGCAAACGCGGTGAGGTAGAGGATGCCGATCGCGCCACCTTGGAGCGTCACGGCAAAGCCCGGCCGGCGCTCGCGCATGCGCCAGCCCAGCACGAGGAACACAACCCCACCGAGCGCCACACCGGCCAGGCGCAGCTCGATGGGCACCGCCGTGCGCTCGGCCACATAGCGCAGCAGGAAGGCCACGCCGACGAACAGGACCAGCAGGCCAACCCGGGCGACCGTGTTGCCGCCCAGCAGCCAGTCGCGCGCGGCGGCAACGCCGCGGTCGATCATCGAAGGCGGTGGGGGCCCTGCATCAGCGGCGCGGGCGCGACGCGACATCGCCGCGGTTGACGCCCGCGCCGGGGCGCTGCTTGCGAGCGCAGGCGCTCCGGTCATTGCGGTGGCGTTTGCTTCAATGGCGGCCGCGGCGGCGATCGTGGCACGCACAGTGGCGCGCTCAGTGGCGGATGGCATTCCGCCGGGCGCCGCCGCGTCAGCCGGCAAGCTGAAGTCGAGAGCCGGAACAGCCTCAGGCGTCGCGACATTGGGTGGTTCGGCGACCGCCGAGCGCGCGGCTGGCAGGCCCGCCGACAGCGCCGCAGGCGGCTGTGCGGGAAGGGCCTCTGCGGGGCGGGGCGCCGCCGGCGCAGTGGCACCCTGCAGTCGCAGCACCCGCACCTCGCGCTCGAGTCTTGCCACCCGCTCCTGCAACTCACCGACCAGCGCCTCGACCCGCTGCTCCGACAGACGGGCCTGTGCGCGTGACCGTAGCGCGCTGTAGGCCACCACCACCAGCAGCACACCGACGAGCAGCTTCACGAACGGCGTGAACGGGACGGTGAGCAGCGCGAGCAGCAGCAGGCCAAGGCCAATGATCAGCACGGTCGGAGTGGGCATCGCGGATGGCTGCGACATGGGTTGGGCAGCAGGAGCTGGAAGGACGCGTTCAGGCGCGAGGTTGGAGCGCAGGGGTCAGTCGCCAGGGAACAGCGCGCAGAAGTCAGTGCGCAGAACGCTGAGCGAAGAACTCAGGGGCAGCGCACAGTGCCGCCGCTTGGGATGGGCGGCAAGTGGAGCAATCACGCGTGGCGGCCCGCGCGCCTGCAGGTGGCGTCAGGCGATACCTCGCCACCCACAAACCGCGGCATAAAGGAAAAAGGCCTGCCGGGTGGCAGGCCTTTTTTTTCGAGCGATGCGCCAGAGTCAGCGCGGCTCGCGAGTCGCTTTACTTGAGGTGCTTGCTGACGTACTTGGTCAGCTCGAACATCGACGCCTGGGCCTTGCCGAACAGAACCTTGAGCTTGTCGTCGGCATTGATCATGCGCCGGTTGACGGAGTCTTGCAGCTTGTTCTTCTTGATGTACGCCCAGATTTTGCTGGTGACTTCGGTACGCGGCATGGGCACGGAGCCGACGATGGCGGCCAGCGGGCCCTGCGGGGTCAGCGGCTTCATGAACGCCGCGTTGGGCTTGCGCGCGACTTTCGCCTTGGCGGCTTTCTTGGGGGCAGCGGCTTTCTTGGCGGCCTTTTTCGGCGCAGCTTTCTTGGCGGCGGCTTTCTTGGCCGGGGCTTTCTTGGCCGGGGCTTTCTTGGCGGCGGCCTTCTTGGCCGGGGCTTTCTTGGCGGCGGCCTTCTTGGCCGGGGCTTTCTTGGCGGCTTTCTTGGTTGCCATTCACGTCTCTCCAAAAGTTGACGAGGTGCTGACGATCACAGCGACAGCGTTCTCGAGTGCTGGACGATGAAGAGCGCTCTCGTTGCCTGTCGTCGCGTCGCGGATACTACGAGTGAAACTGAGAGTGAAGCAAGCGATTTCAGAGGGAAAACGCCGTCGATTTGCCACGTGGCAACGATTTTTCAGAGGAGAAACGCTGGCGGTGCGGTGCGCGGCACCAGATGCGCAGCGCCATGGCACCACAAGATGTTGATCCGACCGTAGCGTTTTCGCCCCTATCTTGTACCTATGGTCGGGCGGTCGGCGGCGTGAATGCAGCGCTAGCCCGGATATTTCACCAGTATGAGGTCAGCGGCCACGTGCTTACGCGCGTTGTCAGAGGAGAACGAGGCCTGCAGACAACCGAGGATCGCCGATGCCAAAGTGTACGCAAGACAAGATC
>JBIIZX010000239.1:0-5689 GCA_044346055.1 Burkholderiaceae bacterium
GCCGCGGACGCTGCCGCTGCGGCGTCCTGCGCGAGCCGCCTGATCTGCTCCTGCGCTGCCTCAGGGACCCGGCCTGGCGAACCCAGGGGCGCATCCCGCATGGCATGCGCAAAGAAATGGCAGAGCCCATCGCGCAGATCCGCGGGCTTGAGTTGCCCGGTCACGTGCAGCAGCACGCCGTAGGTCAGGTGCCCGTTGTCGGTCCCAAGCCAGTTGACCGGCTTGCCGACAACCGCGGAGTCACCCGCCAGTGCACCAGCCACGCGGGCACTGCACTCGGCCAGCCTGAGCGGGGCCTGCCAGTCGATCTGGCGGAACTCGCCGTAGAGGACCGCCGTGCCGTTGTGGTCGACTGCGGAACTGCACTCGGGACCGCGGGTCGCGACGAGCAGTCGGTACGGCTCTTTGCCGGACGCGGCGGGCGTTTCGCTGCTGTTGGCCGGCGGCCTGTCAGCGGCGTCTTTCTTCCCAGTTTTCTTCATTGACTACCTTTCAAGGAGACGGCCGCCTCGTCTCCGACGTGTGATTGATGTGATGCCAGTGATATAGATCGATGCACGCAACGCTGGCGTGCTGAGGCGCTCTGGCAGGCGCAAACGATGGCGATGTGGATCGGGACGGGGCGGACGAGACCGGCGCGATCGATCGCGGAGAGGTTCCCGTCGGAAACGCAGCGGACGTGCGTTTACAGGGGGCCACGTGGCCGTGGCCACGCGATCGATCCGTCAGACGCGGTCGGTTTCGAACCGCTTTCTGCGGGCGGCGCCTGCCACAGGGGCGGGCGCACCGGTAAGGTCGGCTGCTGCATTAGGCAGACACCGACCTGCAGTGATGCTCCGAGGAGGAGCGCAGGCTGGTAACGGCAGCTCCGGCAGCGGCCAAAACCACGGCCGCCACGGAAGCGAAGCTACAGCCGCATGCGTGTCGAGTCAATGGTCCGCCGCACACACGTGCATCGCAGAGGCGTCCCGTCACTCTTTGGGAACCTGGGTCGGAAGCGGAACCGACGGCGCTGAGGCGTCCGGCGCGCCGGACGGCCACAGCAGTTCGAACAGTGACTGGTACGACAAGGAATGGAAGAAGCCGTCTGTGCGGGAGAGCGTCGTTGAGGACCTTGGCAAGCTCAGGCCGCTGGTCATCTCGACCCTGCGGGATCGGGTGGGCCTGACGGCAGCGATGCTGGTGCTCGATCCGATCTTCGAAGCCGATCTTCCACCGGAGCAGTACGCCTACCGGCGGGGCAGGAATGCCCAGCAGGCGGCGGTCGAGGTGGAGCTCAACTTGCTCCGCCGGCCGCGCCGTGCGTCCTGCTGATAGGCTGCCAGTTCGGCCTTCACTTCGTCCGTGGTGTCGATGCCAGGGTGGTGCGCTTCATGTTCATTCATGTTTCAGGTCCTTTCGTGGTGGGAAACAATGGGTCATGACAACATGCACCACCATGACTTCAAGCCTCGCGATGTCCTGTTTCGCCTGGCTTCGTTTAAGCCAAGCGAATTTGTGGCAACAGGTGATGCACATGACTGAGCCGCAAGACGACCTCTTCCAGATTGGGCCGGAGGGCGTCCGGTTCACGCCAGCGGGGCTGGCGCGTTATACGCAGCGGTTCGCCGCGGCGGGGTACGACATCTCGGAGATCAGGACGCTGGACCAGCTTGAAGAGGCGCTCACCGCAAGCTGGCCCTTCGAGCAGACACGATTGAGCGATTGGGTCGCGGAACGCACATCTGGTGATCCACTGGAGAGGAGCCTGCTGCTTGCCGTGACCCAGGGCGAACAGCAGAAGGCCGATGCCCTGATGGCGCTGTTGAAAGCGCGACGCGCCGCGTCCGGCGGGTAGGCACGCCCTGTTCCAGGCTTCAGCTACCACCCGAACACATCAGGCCGGTTGGTGCCCCGCCCGCTGCACCGATTGTTCAGGAGCGTGTTGTTGATCAACACGCTGTCTGTGAACTCGATGCACAGGGAGCAGTTCAGCAGGCTGTCGGCGACATTGACGCCCAGGCCGGGCGTGCGGATGCAAACCGGCGCCTCGATGACAACATTGCGAACCACGATCACGCGGCCGGCGATGCCGACTGAGTCCGAAACGATGCGGACATCCTGGTAGATGCCATCTCCCACGGGACCGCGCAGGATCTTGCGTCCCGCCGCATCCCGGTCCGGCAGCGAGGGCTGCCCGATCGCCGGATTGACCAGCAGCAGGGACACGGACGCTGCTGCGCCGAAGAGAAGCCTGACGACCACGTGCGCGGCCATCATGGCAGCGGCGCGACGCGGATGCGCATCTCTGCCGTCTGCGTCGTCTGGCTGACGATCCTTCCTTGCGCACCCTCGATCGAGACGGACCAGAGCAACCGGTCTTCGCCCTTCGTACGGCATTGGAAAGTTCCGAAGACGCCCTCGCGCGAGGCATTGGACGCACCGCAGCCGGGGTTCATGTTGTTGGGGTCGCACATGTTGCGCAATGTCGTTTTTGCGGTGCCGGAAGTTCGCGGATCGGCAAATGCCTCCGGCGAGACATCGGACCAGTTCACCTGACGCTTCGACTGGCGCAACAGCGTTCCCCCATTGGCTTCGCAATAAGCTCCAAGGATGGCGCGAGGCCGATACAGCGCGTGGTTGTTCGAGTAGTTGAAGGACGCAGTGACGTTGACCGCGTCGACGGGACCGACGCTCTTCAAGTAGAAGCGGTTCAAGAACTCGGCGAGCGGTGCGCTTGCAAACTCCTTGATGCGCGCTCGGTCGGCATCCGACAGCGAGGACGCGCCGCCCGAGCCGGTACTTGCGGCGCAGGCGAGCAGGCAGACGCTTGCCGCGATTGAGATCAACAGTCGAGTCAACATTGATGGAACCTCCTCCTGGGAGCGGATCAGATATTGGATCTTTGCGAGAATGGAGCACAGTCTCTGGGTAATATCGTCCGTGGTTCAATTGGCATCGTCAAGTGACGATGCCGGCATGCCAGCCGCTTCGCCCCGATTCGCGCATGACCCCGTGCTGGTCGCGTTCGGAGCCGCGGTCCGGCGAGCGCGACTCGAACAAGGTGTGTCGCAGGAAGAGCTGGCGGACCGTGCCGGTGTTGATCGGTCCTATATGTCGTCGCTCGAGCGCGGCGCGCAGAACCCCGGCTTGATGGCGGTCAGCAAGGTGGCGAAGGCGCTCGGCGTGCCGATCGCGCACTTGATGCTCGACGCGGAGCTGTAGGCAGCCCTAAGGTCACCAGTTCAGGTGTTGTCCCGGCGCGACGGCCGTGACGCTCCCGCTCGCAGCGCTCCGACCAGCGCGGCCACCCGCTAAAACGCGAGATCCAGCCAGACGCAGTGATGGTCGGAAGCGGCGTCGCGTGACGACTTCACGGAGTCGAACGAGGCGAAGCTGCGCGGCGCATAGTGGCCCCGTCTCTCGATGCCCGCGGCAAGGGCCGCACTCTGCAGCGCCGGGCTCATCAGAAGGTAGTCGATCTGCTGCTTGCCAGTTTCGTAGGTGCCGAGCCGCTTGCCCGTCGGATCAATGGCACTGGCGAAGCGCATCACCGCATCCTGCAGGCTTGCATTGCCGAGCAGCGGCTGCAGCGAGGCGGAGTCCGGCGGGTCGTTAAGGTCGCCACAGACCACGAAGTGCGTGAAGCCTTGCGACAGGCGGTCCTGAACGATCTGCGAGACCCGACGGGCCTGATGGATCCGCCGCCGCTTGCCCGTCGGATCGGAGCCCTTGCTGGCGAAGTGATTCGCCATGACGATGAGCCGGCCGGAAACGCCCAGGACGTCGACGAAGTACTCGCAGCAGTCCCGCGAGAAGACGGGCGGCGCCCCGGGCACGTCGAACACGTGGGTCGTGATGTCCGTGATCGGGAACCTCGACAGGATGCCGACATCAATCCCGCGACTGTCGTTGCCGTCGACCACCAGGGCGTAGCCATACGGCGCCCGGCCCGTCGTGTCGAGGATCGGGCGCAGCACATTGTCGTGGAACTTGAGCAATCCCGGCCGATCCTCGACCTCCACCAGCGTGATGATGTCGGCGTCGACCGCGGCGATCACGCGCGCCGTATTCAGGATCGCGCGATCACTGATCTCCTTCTCTTTCAGTTCGATCCAGCCGACCCAGTCGGCGCGGCCATTCGCGACGATCTCGTAGCGATTGCCGCGCTTGGCCACCAGCTGGCCGCGGATCTTGCGAAACTCCAGGTGCTTGTTCTGCGGGCGCGTCCCGGTCAGCTTCTGCTCAGTGAGGATCTCGAGCATCCGCGCCTTGTCGTCCTCCGCGTACTGCGGCTTGGCGAACAGGCTGTTGAGCTCCGCATAGGCATCCAAGTACGGTTGCCCGACGCGGTTGTCCTCGTAGTCCATCGCGATCGGCCGGCTGAACAGGTTCTCCACGTTGAACGTGGCGATCCGCAAGCTCGTGCCGGCCGTCCTCGGGATGATGTCGTCCGCGTAGTTGGTGGCCATGATCTCCCCCTTGTCCAACCAGCAACAGTCTGCCCCTGAGACGACAGGGATGTGACGCACCCATCCGACCTCTGAAAAGTGAATATCGCCTTGTTGAGGCGGTCGAATCGCTGTATTTGATCCCCCGTCACGGGAGGCGGCAGCCAAGCTCATCGCATGAGCCTCGTTGCGTCGAGACTTTGTTCGTCGACGAATCGGAGAGGCCCATGAGCAGCAGTGTTGTCTGATCTGATGCCCTGAAACCGTACCAAATGGCGTGATAGTTTTTGGCGGACTGCCTCTTTGAAGGAGGTGTTCGTCGTGAAGCGGAAGCGTTTTTCGGTTGAGCAGATCGTGGCGGTGTTGAAGCAGGCGGAACTGGGCATGCCGGTGGCCGACGTGATTCGGCAGACGGGTATCTCGGAGCAGACGTTCTACCGGTGGAAGAAGCAGTACGCCGGCATGCAGTCGGACCAGGTGCGGGAGCTCAAGCAGCTACAGGAGGAGAACGCTCGGCTGAAGCGGGTCGTGGCCGACCTGACGCTCGACAAGGCCATCCTGCAGGACGTCGTCGCAAAAAAATGGTCCGGCCCGCGCTGAGGCGCTGTGCCGTGGACTACGCAGTTCGTAGCTACGGCGTCAGTCAGCGGCGGGCCTGCCGGGTGCTTAAGCAAAACCGCAACATCTGCTTCTACCGGTCGGTCCGAAGCCCGCGGCTTGAACTGCGCCAGCGGATGCGGGAGATCGCGCAGATCCGGGTTCGTTACGGCTATCGACGCGTCCACATCCCGCTGCGACGCGAAGGCTTCGAGGTTGGCAAGAAGCTGGTCTATCGCCTCTACCGAGAAGAACAGCTCCAGCTGCGCAGCAAACGGCCGAAGCGGCGCAAAATGGTCGTGGCGCGGCGCGCACGTTTCGTGGCCTCTGCGCCGGGTCAAGCCTGGGCGATGGACTTCGTCGCCGATCAGCTGGCCGATGGCCGAAGCCTGCGCGCGCTCACCATCGTCGACGTCTTCAGTCGCGAAGCGATGGCTATCGAGGTGGGTCAACGCTTGCGCGGCGAGCATGTCGTCGCGGTGCTCAACCGTCTTGTCGCCAGGCACGGCAAGCCGACGGTCGTATTTGCTGACAACGGCAGCGAGTTCACAGGTCGACTCATGGATCTCTGGGCGTATCACCACAAGGTCCGGATCGACTTCAGCCGGCCCGGAAAGCCGACGGACAACAGCTTCATCGAGACGTTTAACGGGTCGCTACGG
>JBIIZX010000240.1:0-5676 GCA_044346055.1 Burkholderiaceae bacterium
CAGCAGTTCAACCTGGTGGACCGCTCGAGCGTGCTCATCAATGTGCTGGCCGGCCTGCTGCACCAGGTGCCGGGCTGGCGCAGCATGCTGCAGCACTTCACGCCGGAGGAGCGCAAGCGTGCCTTGCGCGCACTTGACCAGGTGGGTATTGCCGAGCACGCCTACAAGCGCGCCTCACAGCTTTCTGGTGGCCAGCAGCAGCGCGCCGCGATCGCGCGCGCGCTGGTGCAGGGCGCCCGGCTGCTGCTGGCCGATGAGCCGATCGCCTCGCTCGACCCGGAATCTGCGCGACGCGTGATGGAGCTGCTCGCGGCCATCAACCGTGACCACGGTGTCACGGTGATCGTGTCGCTGCACCAGGTGGACTTTGCACTGAAGTACTGCCCGCGCACGGTGGCACTGCGCGCCGGCAAGGTCATCTACGACGGCGCGTCGGTGGCGCTGACCAGCAGCCGGTTGCGTGAGCTCTATGGCACCGACAGCGACCTCGTGGTCGGCCACCTCAATGATCCGGCGGCATCGGATGCCAGCGAGCACGCCAGCGCGATCGACGCCCGCTTGAAGGGCGCACCCGCGCACACCCTCGCCGCCGCCTGAATTTCACACACCCTCGCACTGACCAGGAGTCACCTATGCAACGCCGTCAACTACTCGCCGCCAGCGCGGCCGCACTGATTTGCGCCGCGTCTGTCGCGCAGGCGCAGGACCTGAAGGAAATCAACTTCGGGATCATCTCCACCGAGGCGACCCAGAATTTGAAGGCCGACTGGGCCCCGGTACTGGCCGACATGGAGAAAAAGACCGGCTACAAGATCAACGCGTTCTTCGCGCCCGACTATGCCGGGATCATCGAAGGCATGCGCTTCAACAAGGTGCAGGTCGCGTGGTTTGGCAACCGCTCCGCGATCGAGGCAGTGGACCGCGCCAGTGGCGAAGTGTTCGCCCAGATGGTCAACGCCGACGGCACCCAGGGCTACTACTCGCACCTGATCGCGCACAAGGACAGCAACCTGCGCACGCTGGACGACGTGCTGAAGAACGCCAAAAGCCTCACCTTCAGCAACGGCGATCCCAATTCGACCTCGGGCTTCCTGGTGCCCGGCTATTACGTGTTCGCACTCAACAAGGTCGACCCGCGCACCGCGTTCAAGGTGACGCGCTCGGCCAACCACGAAGGCAATGCGCTGGCGGTGGCCAACAAGCAGATCGATGTGGCGACCAACAACAGCGAGAACCTGGACAAGCTCAAGGAGCGCAACCCCGAGAAGTTCAACGACTTGCGCATCGTGTGGACCTCGCCGCTGATCCCGCTCGATCCGCTGGTGATGCGCAACGACCTGCCGGCCCCGGCCAAGGCCAAGATCAAGGACTTTTTCTACACGTACGGCAAGACCGAGCAGGAGAAAGCCAACCTGATGAAGCTGTCGAAGCTGGCCGGCTTCAAGGAATCGAGCAACCGCCAGTTGCTGCCGATCCGCCAGCTTGATCTGTTCCGCGAGAAGACGCGCTTGGAAAACGACGACAAGGTCGCCGCCGATGAAAAGGCCAAGCGCATGGCCGAGATCGACAAGCGCCTGGCGGAGCTCAACGCTCAGATGGCCGCGAAGTAGTCAGCGTCACTGCAATAGCGGCGGTCTGCGCCGCCGCCATTGCAGCAGTCGCAGGCGCTCCCGCTCCCTGCCAAGAACCGATCACAGATCACCGATCACCACCATGAACACCGCTGCCATCGCGCTGCCGAGTCCGGCCGACGCCACCAGGATCGACGCGCTCGATGCCGCGCGGCCGAAGTCCTGGTTCTACTTCTTTGGCTGGGCGGTTGCGCTGGCGATCCTGGCAGCCGCATGGAACGGCGCCGACATGCGGCCCTGGGCGCTGTTTGCAGACGCCCGCAACATGGCCGAGTACGCACGCAGCTTCTTTCCGCCGGATTTTCGCGAGTGGCGGCTGTACCTGACCGAGATGCTGGTCACGCTGAAGATCGCGCTCTGGGGCACGGCACTGGCAATTGCCTGCGCGGTGCCGCTGGGCCTGCTGTCATCGAGCAACATCGCGCCGTGGTGGATCCATCAACCGGTGCGACGCCTGATGGACGCCTGCCGCAGCATCAACGAGATGGTGTTCGCGATGCTGTTCATCGTCGCGGTGGGCCTGGGCCCGTTTGCCGGCGTGCTGGCGCTTTGGGTGCATACCACCGGCACGCTGGCCAAGCTGTTTTCGGAGGCGGTGGAGGCGATCGACCCGCAGCCGGTCGAGGGCATTCGCGCCACCGGCGCCAGCAAGCTCGAGGAGATTCGCTATGGCGTGCTGCCGCAGGTGATGCCGCTGTGGATCAGCTACTCGCTGTACCGCTTCGAGGCCAATGTGCGCTCGGCCTCGGTCGTGGGCATGGTGGGCGCCGGCGGCATCGGCGTCATTCTGTGGGAAATCATCCGCGGCTTTCAGTATGCGCAGACGGCCGCGGTGCTGATCATCCTGATCGTCACGGTCTCGCTGATCGATCTGATGTCGGCGCGGCTACGCAAGGCACTGATCTAGGTCCACGCAACGCCGGACTCGACTTCCCGCCAGAGGAAGCGACATGAACAGAGACAAGAAGCAGGGAGGCAAGGGATGTCGGAACTGATCGTCGAAGAGCTGCAAGCGATCTACCTGTCCAAGGGTGCGCTGCGCTATGAGATCGGCGGCGCCAGCGGCGTCACCCAGCTTGAGCATGCGCTGCAGACCGCCGCGCTAGCCGAACGCTCGGGCGCCCACGATGAACTGATCGTTGCAGCCCTGCTGCACGACCTCGGCCACCTGATCCAGAGCGAGCACATGGTCACCGCAAGCGGCGAGCTGGACGAGGCGCACGACGACGTGCACCAGTACATTGCGCTGCCATTTTTGCGGCGGTGGTTTGGCGCCGGTGTGCTCGATCCGATCAAGCTGCACGTCGATGCCAAGCGCTACCTGTGCGCGGTCGAACCGGGCTACCGGGAGCAGCTGTCGGTGGGCAGCCAGCGCAGCCTGCAGTTGCAGGGCGGCGCGCTGACGCCGGCGCAGGTCAGCGAATTCATGCAGCGCCCGCACGCGATGGACGCGGTGTCGCTGCGGCGCTGGGACGACCGCGCCAAGGACGCAAACGCAAGCGTGCCGCCGTTTGACTACTGGCTGCCGCTGCTGCGCGAAGTCTCCTGCGCCGACGCGGTGAGCTTCAGCAGGTAGTCGAGCAGCGCACCGCCGGCGCCGGCCACCTCGCCGTCATTGACGATGGTGCAGTCCGGCACCAGCGCGGCAGCATCTTCGTCTGCATTGCGGGTCAGCCGCGCGTGCACATCGCGCTCGTCCTCGCGTCCACGGTCGGCCAACCTCTGGGCGAGCACGGCGGCCGGTGCGGTCACGAGCACGAGGCGAATCTGTGTCTGACATATGGCGCGTGTCGTTGGCCGACTTTGCTCAAACGCCTGCAGCAGCCCGCGCACATGCGCGCGCGAGCCGTTGACCACCACCCAGGCGCCGGTGGCAACGGCGGCCGCATAGTGCGACGCGATGCCGTAGTGCACGCCGTGCGCCGACCAGTGCATGGCAAAGCCGCCGCCGGCCAGCTGTGCGTCGAATTCGGCTTGCGTGCAATGGGCATGCGGTGAGCTGTCATGCACGGGGCGCGTGATCACGCGCTGCGCCATCACGACCGGCGCCACTGCCGCTGCGCCACGCCGCGATAAGGAGTTCGCAAGTCGGTCCCCACGCAGGCCCGCAAGCCGCGCATCGACCCAGCGCAGCAAGGTGTCCTTGCCGGCACCGGACGGACCACAGACAAAGACCCAGCCGCCGGGCGTCGTCGCAGCGAGGGCGCACACAGTCATCGGGCGAGCTCAAAGTCGGCGACGCGGCGCCAGGGCGTACCCGCGCCCGGCTCGACATAAAGGCACAGCCGGTCGAGCAGCGGCGGATGCGCCTTGTTCAGCGGCGCCACCAGGGCGCAGGCGGCATCGACGACCCGCTTGGCCGTCGCGGCGTCGACATCACCAGTGAGTGTCATGTGGAAGCGAAAGCGGTCCATGACCAGCGCATAGCCGTGCTGCTGCACCAGCCACACGCCATGTGCGTCCTGCCCGCGCGTGCGGCGCGCGAACTCAGCGGGAGACAGTATTGCGCGCAGCGGGTTCAGCGCCAGCACGCAAGTACGCGCCAGTGCGTCAATCGATGATGCGGCTTTCGTTGACGCGGTAATCAACGACGCGGCGTTCGGCGATGTGGCAGTCGGCGGCGCAGCCTGCGGCAGCAGCGCGACAAAGCCCTCGAGCTGCGCCGGCTGCAGCGCGCCCAGCGGCACGAGCGCCAGCGTTCGCGCCAGTTCAGCGATGCGCTGGTGCAGCTGCGCCGGCGTCACGCCGAGCGCCAGCGTGAAGGGTGCGACGAGCGTGGCATGGAAGCCGTAACGGCGCGGTGCTGCGGTCAGCTGCAGCAGGTCGAGCCCGGCGAGCGCTGGCATGGCCGGCGGCACGCGGACGTCGCCGCTGGCTGCATCGCGCCCCAGCCAGCTGCAGCCGAAGCGCCACCAGGCCGAGCCCACAGCCGGCGCGTAGTAGAGCGCGTAGCGTGGCGGCGTCGGTCTTGCGTCCGGCGCTTGCTCAGACTGCACCATCACGGCTCCGCATCACAGCTCTGTATCAAAGCTCTGCATCACACCTCCGCATCAAAGCGCTGAAGCAATCACGACTCACCGTTGACCGGATCGAACACCAGCTGCACGCGGTCACCGCAGAACACGGTCTCGCCATACTTGATGGGCGTGCCGGCAGTGTCGACGTCGATGGATTCAACCACCAGCACCGGCCGCGTGCGCGCCTGCTTGAGCAGGCGCGCCACGTCGTCCGAGGGCATCTGCGTGGTGATGCGGTTGTGCTTGCGCAGGTAGTCATCGACGCCAAAGCGCTTGAGCACAGCGGTGACCCGCTCGCCCTGCTGCAGCACCTCGAGCAGGCCGGCAAAGCGCGCGGCGGGAAAGTACATGGTGGCCAGGGCGATCGGCGTGCCGCCGGCCTCGTCGAGCAGTTCGGCGCGCAGCACCTTGCTGCCCTTGCGCAGCTGCAGGGCGCGCGCCACTTTCTCGGCCGCAGGCTCCTCGCGCGCCGACAGCAGCTGCTTGCTCGGCAGCAGCCGGTTGCGCTGGATGTTCTCGCTGTAGCGCGTGCGCCGTGACAGCGCGTAGTCGACCCAGTCCTGCTGCACGAACGCGCCCCGGCCCTGCTCGATGCGCACAAGCCCGCTCATTTGCAGCGCGGCCAGCGCCTGCCGCAGCGTGTGGCGGTTGACGCCAAAGCGCTGCGCCAGCGCGTTCTCGCTCGGCAGCTTGCCGCTGTCGGCATAGCAGCGGTCGCGGATCTCCAGCGCCAGCTGCTCCTCGATCTGCTTCCACACCGTGACGCCGGTGCCGCGCGCCAGCGGCGCCAGCGCGCTTTCGAACGCGCTTTCAACCGGCTTGGCGGCGCCTGTGTCGGCAACGGATCTGCGCTGCGCACTTTGGTGGCGGGCTGGCCTCATGTCATCGACGTTTCATGTTGGCAGCCTGAAGTTCGGCTCTGGCGAAGCTTGCCAAGCTAGACGGACATCTAGACAGGTTGATGACATGACAGCCGGTTCCACCAACGAGACCAGCGCCCTGGCGCAGGCCGCCCGCCAGCGCTGGCT
>JBIIZX010000241.1:0-5643 GCA_044346055.1 Burkholderiaceae bacterium
GCGTGGTCTGCAGCAGCTGCGCGCGCTGCGCCCAGTGCACGATGCGCGGCAGCTCGTCGCTGCGCATGTGCGCCCACTTGTGGACCTGGTTGGCGTTGGCCACAAGGAGCACGAACAGCACGATGGGCCAGCTCAAGGCATCGAGCGCAAAGGCCATGGCAAGCACGACGGCGCCAAGCGCCCACAGGTCCCAGCTGCTCGCCCAATACCCCTTGGCCAGGAATTCGCGCGGCATGGCGTGGTGACGCAAGTTGTCGCGGGCAACGCGGCCCAGCGGTCCGTCGCCAATGCGCGCATAGGCGTCTTCCCACCAGTGTACGAGTCCGGAGACCAGGTCCGCCAGCAGGACCACGGTGAGCAGCGTGGCAAAGCCTTCAACTACCTCCATAAAGCCTCGAAGGGCAAGCCGTCACATGACGGCGAGTGCAGCTTCGGGGCGGTGCGTAGGGACGGGCAAAGAGCGGGTGGCGCGGTATCAGGTCGCGATACCGCGGGGCGAAGCGCCCGCGATGGTCACGAGCGTTGCGGGGACGCAAAGCGCGAAACTCGGCGCCAGCGGTTGTTCGGCAGCCGTGCGCTGCTGCCCGTATGCAGGCAGTGTCCGCGAAGCGGACCCGTTGCAGTTAGAAAGGGTCGGGCGCCTGGCCGCTCAAAGCCCGACCCTCTATCTACTTCGCTTTGACGTGCACGTGCGATGGCGAAGCCATCGCGGACACCTCAAAGCGCACCAATAAAGTCGCGCTTGCCCACGTCCACGCCGGCATGACGCAGGATGGCGTACGCGGTGGTCACGTGGAAGTAGAAGTTGGGCAGCGCCATGTTCAGCAGGTAGGGCACGGCAGCGAAGGTCTTGGTCTCGCCTCGCATCTGCAGCGTGACCTCGCGGCTGGCTCCGGCGTCGACGTCAGTCGCCTTGAAGCCCTGCACGAACTCGATGGTGCGGGCGATGCGCGCCTTCAGGTCGGAAATGCTGGCCTCGGTGTCGTCCCACTTGGGCGGCTCTTGTCCGGCCAGCCGCGCCACGCTGCCCTTGGCAAAGTCGCAAGCGATCTGCACCTGGCGCGTGAGCGGAAACATGTCGGGCGCCAGCCGCATGTCGAGAAGAACCTTGGGCTCGATCTTCTTGGCTTCAGCAAAGGCGGTCGCCTTGTCGAGGATGGTCGACAGGTTGGTGAGCATGCGCACGAAGACGGGGACGGAGACGGCGTGCAGGGATAACATGGGAACTCCTTGGGTCGGATTCGGGATTCAGGATTCAGGAGGACAGCGGAGCTGGGGTCGACTTTCGAATCCCGAGTCCAGATTCCCGAATCCGCATCACTTCTTGCGTTTCTTCAGCGCCAGCATGGTGCCGCGGCAGGTCTTGGCGCCGCAGCGGCATTCGTAGTTCTTCTTCAGCGTCGGCGTGATGCGCTCGTCGATAAGAAGGCCGTAGTCGTAGTTCAGTTCCTCGCCGGCCTTGATGCTGCGCAGCGCGTGGATGAAGACGCGCTCGCCTTCCTCGTCTTCCTCGGTCTCGCAATTGGGTGCGCACGAATGGTTGATGAAGCGCGCGGCGTTGCCGCCGACCGAGGCGTCGATCACCATCTTGCCGCCGGACAGCGAGAAGAAGAATGTGTGGTGCGGATCATCCGGGTCCGACGGCGGGCGCCGGTCGGCCTCTTTCCAGGTGATGTGTTCGCCCTTGTACTCGATGATCCGCTCGCCCTTTTTAAGCACGCGGCCAGCGTAGACCCCGCGGCCATGGACCTCGGAGTTACGCACGATGAACTTGGGCTTGCGCTTGAGCGCGGCAGGGCTGGTGGCTTTGGATGACTTGCTGGCGGGCATGAGGGGAAGGGATTGCGGATTGAGGATTGAGGATTGAGTTCGAAAAGAGCGCGGGCGAGTATGCCTCACAGGATGCGTGGCCTCGTTGTGTGCCGAAGGCAACGCAATCCGCAATCCACGCAGCGCTCACTCCATCCCGAGCGCCTCGGCGAGAGACCGCCACGGCCGCGTCTTCAGGACATCGATCAGGTTGTTGAACTGATCCGTCCACAGCGACATCTGCGGGGCGCGCTCCAGTGGCTTGCCGCGCTCGGCCAGCGCACCGCTGAAAGCGGCCGGGTCCTTGGCGAGCAATACCCAGTCGGTGCCCGAGGCCAGCACGTCATCCGTGGGCGCGTCTTCCACGTGCATCACCGCCAGGCCGGTGGCGTGCGCGATGTTGGCCAACACCGGCTTCAGGTCGAGGAAGCGGTTCGAGATGTGAATGGCGATGATCCCCTGCGGTGCCAGGTGACTGGCATACAGCTCGATCGCCTCGCGCGTGATCAGATGCACGGGAATCGAGTCGCTGGAAAACGCGTCCACCGCCAGCAGGTCGAAGCGCTGCGGCGTGGCCTGCTTGCGCTCCAGTGACAGGCGTGCATCGCCGAGGGCGAACTGCAGGTTGACCTTGCGCTCTTCGGCCTGAGCCAGGTAGGTGAAGTGGCTGCGGGCGAGTGCGAGCACGTCGGGGTCGAGCTCGTACACGCGCACCGTGTCGCCGGCGCGGCCGTAGGCCGTCAGGGTGCCTACACCAAGGCCAATCACGCCGATCTTCACCCGCCCACGCGCCTGCTTTTCGGCGATCGCCAGCCCCACACCGGAGGTGCGGGCGTAATAGGTGCCGGGCTCGGCGCTGTACTTGCCGTTGGTGAACTGCTCGCCATGCAGGATCACGCCATGCAGGAGGCGCCGCACCTGCAACTCGCCGCTGCCGGCCTCGCGCACGCGCAGGGTGCCGTAGAAGTTGCGCTGCATGAGCATGGTGTCGTCCTTGAGGAAGGCGACGTACGAGAACCCGAAGTAGGCGGTGGCCAGGGTGGCGATCAGCGCCGGCCCCAGCAGCGCCTTGCGCTCCCACGCCAGGAACACCGCCAGTGCTGACAGTGCAAACAGCGCCAGTGGCAGCTCGTAGTAGGTCGGGAACACGCGCGGGGCGACCAGCCCCACCGCCAGCCCGCCGAGCGCGCCACCAAGCGAGAGCATCAGGTAGAAGCTGGTGAGGTAGCGCGGCGCGGGCTTGCGCTGCGCCAGTTCACCATGACAGAACATGCAGGCGAGGAACACGCCAAGCGAGTACAGCGGAATCGCCAGGCCCACGTCGAGCACGCCGCGCTCGGCCGACAGGCCCCAGGCCATGGCCACGAACACGATCAGGCAAGGCAGCAGCCACCAGCGCCGCTCGTACCAGCCGCGCCCGCCGCGGCCTTCAAAGGCGAGCACGAAGGTGAAGAGGTACAGCGTGAGCGGCAGCACCCAGAGAAACGGAACGCTGGCGATATTCTGCGTGATGTGGCTGGTGGAGGCCAGCAGCACGATCGAGCCAAGCGCTGCGAGGGTGAGCCAGAGCGCGTAGTCGGCAGCGCGCGGCGCCGGCCCTTCGGCAGTAGCAGTTTCGGCCGACTTGATCGCCACCGCAGGCCGCAGCCGGCTTTGCCACGCGGTCAGCGCACAGGTCAGCACAAACAGAGCGTAGGCGCCGCTCCAGACCAGCGATTGCTGGCGCGACGAGGAAAACGGCTCGATCGCAAACGGAAAGGCCAGCAGGCCCACCAGCGAGCCGAAGTTCGACAGCGCGAACAGCCGATAGACCGTCTTCTCAGGAAAGCGGTGCGCCACCCAGGTCTGCACCAGGGGGCCGGTGGTCGAGAGCAGAAAGTAGGGCAGGCCAATCGTGGCCGTGAGCAGCACGATGATGGCGAAGGCCGCATCGGCGCCGGGTGCCGGCTTCAGTCCCGCGCTCGGGATGATCGGCAGAAACGCCAGGCTCACCAGCAGCAGTGCGATGTGCAACTGCGCCTGCCGCTTGGGGCTGAGGTGGCGGGTGGTCAGGTGGGCGTAGGTGTAGCCGGCCAGCAGCAGCACCTGGAAGAAGACCATACAGGTGGTCCAGACGGCCGAGGTGCCGCCGAACCAGGGCAGGATCTGCTTGGCGATGATCGGCTGCACCAGGAACAGCAGGAACGCCGACAGCAGGATCGTGGAGGCAAAAAGCAGCATGACACCGGCCCGGGGCCGACCCGGTGCTCGAACAAAGGGGCGAGATTGTCTCACTCCCCTCTCGGGCCTTCCGTGAGTGGGCACTAGCCTCCGGTCGATGCAACGGGTGGTGCTTATTCACGCATCGGTCCGCTCAAGAGCGCCGCTGGGCTGCCGATCCTCCTGGCATGGCCCCGCATCGCCCACACACGCCCGCGTGGCCGGGGTCTTGAGCCTGAAGCCCGTGTTCGATTCGTCCCTAGTCTTGGAAGCGCGCCCGGTTGCGGGCCAGCTCGATGCCGTGCGCATGGGCTGGTCCGTGGTGGTGGCGCGCGATGCGCGGCCGGTGGGCTTTCGGCTGGCAGTCGTACCGCGCGTACCCGGCGCCGCGCCGCAATCGGTGGTGCTCGAAAATGTGCTGGCCGGCTTCACGGGCGAGGACACGCCGGGCTTTCCGCATGGGCTGGTGCTGTTGGCACCACATGGGCTGCCGCTGGACGAAGGCCTGCTGCACTGGAGACCGCCGCGCAACGTACTGCTAGAAGTGCCGCAGGACGTGCTGGACGACGAGGCATCCACGCAGCTTCTGTACGAGGTGCAGCGCCATGGCATTCGCCTGGCCCTGCGCGCGCGGCCGGGGGCCACCGTGCCGCGCGACCGGCTGGCCCTGTTCCAGTATGTGATCGATGCCGTCGGCAGCCCGCGCCCGCCCGGTGACGTGGCGCTGATCGCCACCGGTGCCGCCTCGCGCGCGCAGGCCGAGGCCGCGTTCAAGCAGGGCGCCAGTGCCGTGCTCGGCTGGCCGGCCGAAGCAGCGCCGCCAGGGGCCGGGCTGCAACCGCAACAGCACGCGGTGCTCGAGCTCATTCGCATGGTGCAGGCCGATGCCGACCTGCGCGATCTCGACCGTGCATTCAAGTCGGAGCCGCTGCTGGCCTACCTACTGCTCACGCTGGCCAACAGCCCGGCGTTTGTCCGCACCTCGCCTATCGCCTCACTGTCGCAGGCCATTGGCCTGCTTGGCTACAAGCGCCTGCTCAAATGGCTGGTGCTGTTGCTGGTGATCGCCTCCAAGAGCAGCCGCTCGCTGCCCGCCATTTACGGCGCGGTGGCGCGTGGCTTCACCATGGAGCACCTGGCCGCCGCGGCTAGCCTGCCGGTCAATGCGCGCGACGAGTCCTTCGTGGTCGGCGTGTTCTCACTGCTCGATCGCGTGACCGGCCAGCCCCTGAGCGCATTGGTGGGCGAGAACGCCCTGCCCGAAGCTGTGAGCGAAGCCCTGCTCGCCGGCATCGGGCCCTACGCCAGCTATCTGGCGCTCGCCGCGCAGCTCGACGGGCTCGGCGTGGTCGGCGATGCGGTGCCGGTGGCGCTGGCACCGGCGGCAATCAATGGTGCGTTGCTCCTGGCGCTGTCTGTCAACGATGCGCTGCAGAGCGTGGTTTAGGTGCGAGTCGGGAGTCGGCGCGTGCCTTGGCTGCGCAGGCGCCGACCCGCCAGTTTGCGCCGACCAAGCGCGCGCCTGCTGGTATTGACCTAGCCCGGATATTTCACCAGTATGAGGTCAGCGGCCACGTGCTTACGCGCGTTGTCAGAGGAGAACGAAGCCTGCAGACAACCGAGGATCGCCGATGC
>JBIIZX010000242.1:0-5616 GCA_044346055.1 Burkholderiaceae bacterium
CGCACCTTGCACGACGCGCTGCGCGAACTCGGGTACGACAAGGAACTGGCCGGCACGCGTGAGCAGTTGCCCGATGCGCGCGACCGCCTGGCCTATATCGCACGCGTGACCGGCGAGGCAGCCGAAAAGGTGCTCAACGCAGTCGACCGCGCGCGCACTGTCCAAGAACAGCTGACCCAGCAGGCCGAGACCCTGCGCAGCCGCTGGGAGGCGGTGGCCGCTTACACCAACAACGAAGCCAACCGCGCCACCCCGGCCGGGCGCGCACTGGTCGATGAAACCTGCACGTTCTTCTCCAGCCTGGGAGGCCAGACCGGCGCCACCAACCAGATCCTGACCGACATCATGATGGCCCAGGACTTCCACGACCTCACGGGTCAGGTGATCCGCAAGGTGGTGAACCTGGCGCAATCAATGGAAGATCAGCTGGTCAAGTTGCTGCTCGAGACCACGCCGCCCGAGCAGCGCAAGAAGATCGAATCGGCCGCGCCGGTTGGGTCGACCGAGCGGCTCGAAGGGCCAGTGGTGCAGGCCGAGGGGCGGGATGATGTGGTGTCCGATCAGGCAGGAGTGGATGATCTGTTGGCGTCGTTAGGTTTCTAGCGTCGCGGCGTTGAGCGTGCGCGCGATCTTGCGTGAGACACGGTTCGTTGCGCGGCCCCGCTCTCTTTGGCCTCGGGCGGCGACCTGACTTCTTGATTCAGGCGAATTCTCGCGTCAGGTAGCGTCGTCGCGCGCCGCGCGCGCTCTGGTGTGCCTTTGTCCGTCGCATGGCGAGCGCGACTTCTAGCCGCGAGCGGCCAGAATAAGGTTCTTGTTGAGCAACTAGGGCGATTTTCTGTCGCGAGCTTGCGCGCGCTCTGGTGTGCGACACGCTTCGCACGAACGCTCCCGCTCCGCGACCGCGGGTGGCCGGTCACTTTCTTTGTCTTGCCAAAGAATGTGGGGACTCATTGGCGCAACGCCTCGCTCCATCGCGCGCTGCGAGCGCTCTGGTGTGCAGCGCGCTTCGTATGAACGAGCCCGCTCCATGGCCGCGGGCGGCCACCTACTTTCTTTGTCTTGCCAAAGAAAGTAGGTGGCCCCGCGGCCATGAAGCGGAGCGTTCAAATGAAGCCGGGGGCCGCCCAAGCGCTAGCGCCGGACACAAACGCGAGCAGCGCAGGGAATCGCGAAGGGCCGCCTTCGTTGGCGCGCCATTCTTTGCATACTTTCTTTGGCAAGACAAAGAAAGCAGGCGGCCGCCCGCGGCCATAGAGCGGAGCATCCAAACAAAGCCGGGCGCAGCCCAAGCACCAGCGCAGGTCACGAGCAGCGCGCGAGAAGAGCACACATCAAACCTGGCCCCGGCCTTCGCCCCGGCGACGGACCAAGCACCGCATGGGATCCCCGCTTCCACGGGGATGACACCATCACCGCAAACTCACCGTCACCCTCTTCCATTGCGCACTCTGCCCCTTGGCAAACGCACTCAACGCATCGGGCGAATCCGCACGCCGTTCAACCGCCAGCGTCGACAGCTTGATGACCTCGAAGCTCTTGCGATGTCGGCCATCGCTCACGGTCTCGCGCGCAGCAAGCAACCGCGTGCCATCCGCGCTGAAGCCGGCAGCTTCCAGGTAGCCAACGTCGGGCGCATCAGTGCCCGGCGGCAGCACGTCGACCTGCCAGCCTTGCGCCGACTTGGTGAACAGCCACAGCTCGCGCCACGCAGGCAGCGGCTGCACCGCAAGCGCGGCAGCGCTGCCCTGCGCATTGGCGGTGAAGCTCACGGACCACGGCACGCCGAAGGTGCAGCGCTCGGCCAGCACGCGGGTCTGCAGCTTGGCATCGACCAGCCGCACGCAGGTCTCGCCGATCTGCTGCCCGGCGCGCGTGTTGATGGTGAGGCCGCCGCGCGAGGGCGGTGCGGGCAGCGGCGCTTCGGCCGCCCAGCGTGAGGCGCCAACGCGCACAGCGGTCTCGGCGTACTCGGCGAGGTCGCTCTCGGCGAGATCAGCGCGGCGCACCAGCGCAAAGGCATCGAGCGCCTTCTGGCCCCAGCCGGTGGGGTCCTCGCCGCGCCGCGCCGTCTGCTGCGCCAGGGTGGACCACACCGCGGCCTGGCGCAGCCGCAGGCGGTTGCGTTCATGCTCGGGCAGCTCGGCGAGCTGGCTGGGGTCAAGGCGATCGAGCAGTTCGGCCCGCCAGCGGTCGAGCTGCAGCCGCTCGATCGCGGGCAGGGCCGGATCGATGCAGTCGTGCCGCGTGAGGCCGAGCACGGCGCGCACCCGCTGCGCTGGTGTGGCCGCGCGCGCCAGCACCTGCCGGTGCGCTTCACCGTCGTAGCACAGCGTCATGCCACCGCCGGCAATGGTGCGGTCGATGGTCTTGATCGTCGCGCCGTAGGCCGCGGCGAGTTCGATGTGCGCGGTGATGGTGCCGTCGCTGCGGCCTTTGGTTGCATTGGCGCGACGCGCCAGCCGCTCGGCCAGCTGGCCGAGGATGTCGAACACCTCGGCATCGATGCGTTCGGTCGGCGCTGCCTTGATGTACGCGGCCGCGTAGGCGATGCCCTGGGCTTCGCTGCCCGGGCTGTCGCGCAGAAAGCGCAGGATCGCGAGCAGGTCATCGGCCGAGCTCGGCGCCAGTTCATGCAGGCGCACCTGCGTGCTGCGGACAAAGCCGCCGCGCTCGCGCCGGTGGTCCCACACCTGCAGGTAGTCGTTGCGGCGGCCGCGCACCTCGAGGCTGTCGCCCTGCCACAGCACCGCCTGCTGCGCCGCTTGCGCGCTGGGAGCTGCGCGCAGCGTCACCTGATCGCTGTTGACGATCGCAATCTGGCCAACCAGCGCCAGTGCAGTGAAGAGGCTCATGTCACTGCCCCTGTGCGGCCGCGACCGCAGCAGCCGTTGCAGCCTGCCGCAAGGCGCCGCGCTGCTGCTGCAGTTGCTGCGAGGTGGCACCGATCACCGCGCTGCCGATGAAACCGCCGTCCGCCGGCGTCGGCGCAATGATTACCTGCACCTTGTCCGACAGCTTGTCGGCCATGACCTTCTGGATCAGCAGCGGATGCTGGCTCAAGAGCTCGCCATCGCGCGCCATTTGCTCGCTGTTCGCCTTGCCGGTGACCTGCAGCCGGTACGCATCGGCCTCGGCCAGCTTGCGGCGGGCGTCCGCCTCGGCCGTCACTTCGATCTTGCGTGCCTCGGCATTGGCCTCGGCGGTCTGCACCCGAGCGATCTTGTCGGCCTGCATCTCGAGCTGTCGCTGCTCAATCTGCTTCTGCTTGAAGGGCAGCACATGCTTCATCGCCTCGGCCTGCGCCTTGGCCGCAATGATCTGCTCATTGCCCGCCGCCTCGGCCTGCTTCTCCCGCCGCGCCTTCTCGGCCAGCGCCTCGAGCTCGCTCTGCTTGACCTGCTTCTCCTTCAGCTCCAGCGTGTACTTCATCTTCTCGGTCGCCAGCTCCTCGGCCAGCAGCCGCTCCAGGCCGGCGCGGTACTCAGGCGGCAGCTCGATCTTGCCGAGCGTGACGGCGCGCAGCAGCACGCCGTCGGAGGCCAACAGTGGCGTCAGTTCCTTCTCAATGGCCTGCTGGATCTCGGGCCGCTTGGTCGAGAAGATCTCGCGCATGCCGTAGCGCGCAAACACCTTGTAAATGACGCCCTGCACGCGCGGGGCGATCACCTCGGCGCCGATGTCCTCGGGCAGGCTGGCCGCAGTGGTGGCGAGCTTGTCGCGATCCAGCGCGTAGCGCACGGTGAGATCGACATTGAACGACATGCCTTCGAGCGACTGGAACGGAGACTCGCCGGGCTGCGCCGCCTGATAGGTCTGCTCGCGCAGCGAGATGCGGCGCAGCTCATGCACGCCGGGCAACACCAGCACTGAGCCGCCGGTGACCTGCGTCGTGCTGCCCGTCAGCCGGTTGCTGCGCACGCCGATCTCACCCAGTGTGATACCGGCCAGCGGCGGATTGCGCAGCACGCTGACGCCAAGCCAGAGCGTGCCAGCCAGCAGCAGCAAGCCGGCGACCAGCGGCAGGTTGGGCTGCCACGCCTTGGTCGCGGGCGCCGCGACGCCGGCGCTCGCCTCGTCCGGCCGCTGATAGCGCCTTGATCGCACGCCACGCACGATCCGCGCCCACACGTCCTGTCCCCACCGCCGCACATTCCAGTTCATTGCCGTCTCCGCCCACCGCACTTCGCGCGCCGCCCCTGCGACGCTGTCCGATGCTGCGCATGGTTGCAACGGCGCATGAGGTGAAGATGCGCGGCATGTGAAGGCGGCGTGAAGGCGGCGCGTTTCGGGCGCCAGGCCGCACGCCTTTCAAAGCGAAAAGGCACAGCACTTGCCGCTGCGCCAGCCTGATTCACATCGGCGGAGCGTGGTCGCAGGGGGCCTGATGAGCAGCGTCGATCCAGGGATGAGCCACGCGGGCCTCGGCCGGGCGGGGACTGCCGGCACGGCCGCCCAGCCGCACGGGCATGCACTTCACGAGCCGCATGTCACGCCGCACGGCTGGCGGCGCTGGCTGCATGCCACCAACAGCATGCCACCAACCACAAGGACATCGGCACGATGGACCTGGTGTTCAGCCTCACCTTGTTCCTGTTGGGCGGCACGGCGGCGCTGGCCATCTGCACCGCACTGTTCCAGCCCGGGCTGCAGTTGTTCCGGCCGGAGTTTTACAACCGGCTGGTCACTGCGCCGGGCGCCGAAGTAGTGAAATGCTCAAGTAGGCGCGCGGCGCGGCGGCGGCACGATCCGGCGCAGCGCTTCGAACAACAGCGTCGACTGCTCCCGCTCCCCCTGCACCTGCTGCGCGACCCGCGCCGCGAGCGCGGCGTCCGCGGGCGCAAGCGGCGCCCCGGTTGAGCGCGCGATGACCTCGAACTGGCATGCGCGCTCCAGGTAGTACAGGTCATCGTAGGCGTAGTCGATGCGCTCGCCGCAAACGACAACGCCGTGATTGGCGAGGAACACCACGTCCGCGCCCTGCATGGCCCGCGCGATCCGCTCGCCCTCGGTCCAGTCCAGCGCCAGGCCGTTGTACTGGGCATCCACCGCCATGCGTCCGTGAAACCGCATCGCGTTCTGGCTCAGCGCGGCATCGGGTGCGCGCAGCGCGGTCAGCGTCAGCGCGGTGGCATGGGGCATGTGGGTGTGCAGCACGCAGGCCTTCTTCGCCACGCGGTGAATCGAGGCATGAATGAACATCGCGGTCGGCTCGACCGGGTGCCGGCCCGCGAGCACCTTGCCCTCGGCATCAACCAGAACAATGTCCTCGGCGCCGATCTCGCTCCAGTGCAGCCCGCGCGGATTGATGAGAAAGCGCTCGCCGCTCGCATTGCCGCTGCCGTTGCCGTCGGCCGGCAGCGCTACGCTGAAGTGGTTGCAGACGCCTTCACTCAAGCCGTGGAACGCGGCAGCGCGCAGTGCGAGCGCGAGGTCCTCGCGCAGCCGATCCACCTCTGCCATCGGCGGCCCGCCCACGTTCAACGCAAGCTCGCTCCGATGCGCCCTGCCTGGGCCGCTGCGGGCAGCGTCGGCGCCATGACGCCGAGCGCATCGAGCAGCGTGCTCAGAACGGCGGTGGGCATCAGGGTCGTGATGTGCTGGCCTTCGTTCGGC
>JBIIZX010000243.1:0-5613 GCA_044346055.1 Burkholderiaceae bacterium
CCTGTTGTGCCGCGACCGCTAGTGGCAGAGCGAGCAAGGCGGCGACCGGGATCAGTCGAAGATGCTTCATTGGGTTTCCAGGGAATTGAACGACTTGCAACGCGCGGGCAGCCGGGACAGTGGTTGGTTCTGAGCAAAGACGTGGAGCAACCGAACGTCAAGCAATCGAACCTAGCGCACCAAGCGCCAAGAAAGCCTAACCAAAATTCAACCAACAGCTCGCAAAATCGGACGAATTCTAGCTGACGCCGCAGGCTGAACCGGCCGAGGCGGCACACCGGGTGCCGAGTCGCATGGCAGCAGAGCCGGCAGGGTCGCTGCGTATACTGATTTGGCTCTGGCCAGCGCGTGTTCGCGTTCTATGCGGCCACCGTCCGCGGCCAGTGCTTGTCCCCCACAGTGCTGCAACTTGCACGCGCCACCGACCGAGATCTCCATGCGCTTCGCCGGCTCTGACTCCTACGTTGCCACCGACGACCTGAAGCTTGCGGTCAATGCCGCACTCACCTTGCAGCGACCACTCTTGATCAAGGGCGAGCCGGGCACGGGCAAGACGATGCTGGCCGAGGAAGTGGCGCGCGCGCTGAACATGCCCCTGCTCGCCTGGCACATCAAGAGCACCACCAAGGCGCAGCAAGGCCTGTACGAGTACGACGCGGTCAGCCGCCTGCGCGACAGCCAGCTGTCGGACGTGGTTGGCTCCGAGCGGGTCAAGGACATCCACAACTACATCGTGCAGGGCGTCTTATGGACGGCTTTCACCAGCGACGCGCCCACGGTGCTGCTGATCGATGAGATCGACAAGGCCGACATCGAGTTCCCCAATGACCTGCTGCGCGAACTCGATCGCATGGAGTTCTACGTCTACGAGACACGCCAGACGATCCGGGCGCGGCACAAGCCGCTGGTGGTCATCACCAGCAACAACGAGAAGGAGCTGCCCGACGCCTTCCTGCGCCGCTGCTTCTTCCATTACATCCGCTTTCCGGACAAGGAGACGATGCAGGCCATCGTCGACGTGCACTTTCCCGGACTGCGCAAGGAACTGCTCGCCAATGCGATGGCCACATTCTTCCAGATCCGCGAACTGCCGGGCCTGAAGAAAAAGCCCTCGACTTCGGAGCTGCTCGACTGGCTCAAGCTGCTGGTGGCAGAGCAGATCCCGCCGGCGGCGCTGCGCTCGGACGACGACAAGCTCTACGTGCCGCCGCTGGCCGGCGCCCTTTTGAAGAACGAACAGGACATGCATCTGTTCGAACGGCTGGTGTTCATGGCGAGGAACAATCGGTGAAGAACTGTGAAATGTGAAACGTGCAATGTGAAGGGCGGCCGTTGTTGCGTTGTCGCACGTTTCACCTTTCACGTTTCACGTTTCACTCCGAATCATGAAGACTCCCGAACGCATCACCCTCTTCGGCCGCCATGTGCGGCTGGAGCCGATGCATGCCGAGCATGAGGCGGGCTTGCAGGAAGCGGCCGGCGATGGTGAACTGTGGAGGTTGCGCGTCACGTCCGTGCCGGAACCGGAGCAGACGGCGCTGTACATCGCCAATGCGTTGATGGGCCAGCAGGACGGCGCGATGCTGCCGTTCGTGGTGCGTCTGAACGCCACCGGCCGCATCGTCGGCAGCACCCGTTACCACGACATCGTGCCCGCCGTGGAGCGCGTGGAAATTGGCTACACGTGGTACGCGCGCAGCGTGCAGCGCACGGCGGTGAACACCGAATGCAAGCTGCTGCTGCTCACGCACGCCTTCGAGACAATCGCTTGCGCCGTGGTCGGGTTGCGCACCGACACCTTCAACTTCGCCAGCCAGCGTGCCATCGAGCGGCTGGGCGCGCGCAAGGACGGTGTGATTCGCCATCACGCCACGCGCCGCGACGGCACCGTGCGCGACACCGTGATGTACAGCATCATCGCCGGCGAGTGGCCGGAGGTGAAGGCACAGCTGCAGTGGCACCTGGAACGGCAGCGCTGATGCTGTATCGCGGACGCTTTGCCGGCGGCTGCTTCTGCGGTGCGATCCGCTATGCGTTCACGGACGTCTTCGACGCCGGCTATTGCCACTGCTGCTCAATCTGCCGCCGCTCCTCCGGTGCTGCCCTCATGAGCTTTGCCAACACGCCGGCCGCGGGCTTTGCCCTCACGCGGGGTGCGCCGCGCTTCTTCGCCAGCTCGCCTGAGTTCGAGCGCGGGTTTTGCCCGGACTGCGGCACCGTGATGTTCACCCGCAGTATCGATCCGGCGCGCTGGAACATGGTGTCGGTGCATCAGGGCACGATCGATGCGCCCGAGCGGATTGCACCAGCCATGCACATCTGTGCCAGTGATCGACTGCCGTGGCTGAATCTGCTGGACACGCTGCCGTGCTTTGACGATGCGCGGCCATCGCACCCGGCCAAGCGCGGCGATCCGCGCTGGACCGAAGCCTGATCGCCACGCCATGCTGATCAACTTCTTCTATCACCTGCGGGCCGCGCGCCTGCCGGTGTCGATCAAGGAGCTGCTGACGCTGCTCGAGGCGGTCAAGATGGACGTGATCGGTCCGTCGATCGACGAGTTCTACTTCCTCGCGCGCACCACCCTGGTCAAGGACGAGACGCAGTTCGACAAATTCGACCGCGCCTTTGGCGAGTTCTTCAAGGGTTTGCCCGCCACCACGGGGCTGTTCAAGGACATCCCGGACGAGTGGTTTCGCCAGCTGCTAAAGCGCGAGTTCAGCGACGAGGAACTGGCCAAGCTCGAGAAGCTCGGCTTCGACAAACTCATGCAGGAGTTTCGCAAGCGGCTTGAAGAACAGGACGGCGCGCACCACGGTGGCAACAAGTGGATCGGCACCGGCGGCACCTCGCCCTTTGGCGCCGGCGGCAAGCATCCAGAAGGCATCCGCGTCGGCGGCAAATCAGCCGGCGGCAAGAGTGCGGTGAAGGTGTGGGAGGCGCGCGCCTATCGCGACTATGACGACGAAGTGGAACTGGGCACGCGCAATATCAAGGTCGCGCTGCGCCGCTTGCGCCGCTTTGCGCGCCAGGGTGCGGATCTCGAGCTGGATCTAGCGGACACGATCGCCAGCACCGCTCGCAACGCGGGTTGGCTCGACATCAAGATGGTGCCGGAGCGGCACAACACGGTGAAAGTGCTGATGCTGCTCGATGTCGGCGGCACCATGGACGAGCACATCGCCCGCGTAGAGGAGCTGTTCTCGGCCGCCAAGAGCGAGCTCAAGCACCTGGAGTTCTACTACTTTCACAATTGCGTCTACGAGCGCGTTTGGCGCAAAACCCGGCGCCGTTACACCGAGAAGTTCGACACCTTTGACGTGCTGCGCAAGTACAACGCGGACTGGCGCCTGATCTTCGTCGGCGACGCCACGATGAGCCCGTATGAAATCCTGCAACCGGGCGGCAGCGTCGAACACAACAATCCGGAAGCAGGTGCGATCTGGCTGCAACGGTTCACACACCATTTTCCCAAGCACATCTGGATCAACCCCGAACCCGAAGGCCTGTGGCAATACCGCCAGTCGATCAGCGTGATCCAGCGACTGGTCGGCCAGCGCATGTTTCCTCTGACGCTGGAAGGACTGACACGAGGGATGAGGCAGTTGAGCAAGTGACGCATCTGTCCGAGGGCAAGAGCCAAAGGCTCGCAGCGATCGGAGACAGATGCGTCATCCCGGTTTGCCGAAAGGCAAGACCGGGATCCAGTCCAGCGCGCCTCCGCGCGCTCTGTCCATCGCCTTGGCACGAGCAAGAGGCGAAGCCTCGCAGCGATTGGAAACGAACGCGTCATCCCCGCGCAGGCGGGGATCCAGAGCCGCGCAGCGGCGGCGTCATGAGCGCGCAGCGCTTGACATGACGCATCTGTCCGAGGGCAAGAGCCAAAGGCTCGCAGCGATCGGAGACAGATGCGTCATCCCGGTTTGCCGAAAGGCAAGACCGGGATCCAGTGCAGCGCGCCTCCGCGCGCTCTGTCCATCTCCTTGGCACGAGCAAGAGGCGAGGCCTCGCAGCAATTGGAGACGAACGCATCATCCCCGCGAAGGCGGGGATCCAGAGCCGCGCAGCAGCGGCCTCATAAGCGCGCAGCGCTAACCGTGGTCGGCACAAACACTGAGGCCTGGCCTGCGCCGGTGCGACACGTCCAGCCGCTAGTTCAAAAACGGCGGCGACGCCCGCAACACTTCATCCAGCGTCGTCACGCCATTGGCGATCTTCTCCGCGCCCGAGACGCGCAAAGAGCGCAGCCCATCACGTGCCGCCTGGTTGCGCAGGCGGGCGATGTCGGCGCCCTGGGAAATCAGCGCGCGCGTGGCATCGGTCATGACCAGCATTTCGATCAGGCCCGTGCGTCCGAGGTAGCCGGTGCGGCGGCACTCGAGGCATCCGACCGGCTTGTAGACCTGCCGTGGCAGCGGACTGCGCCAGGGTGCCACCAGTTCCGCCCACAGCGCCTCGTCCGGCGGATCGGTCGGCTTCTTGCAGTGCGAGCACAGGATGCGCACCAGCCGCTGCGCCAGCACGCCGATCAGCGTGGCGTTGACCATGTAATGCGGCACGCCGAGTTCGGTGAGACGGGCGATCGAGCTTGCCGCATCGTTGGTGTGCAGCGTGGAGAAGACCAGGTGACCGGTGAGCGCAGCGTTGACCGCCATGTCCGCGGTGACCTTGTCGCGGATCTCGCCGACCATGATCACGTCCGGATCCTGCCGCATCAGCGCGCGCAGGCCGTCGGCAAAGCCGAGGTCGATGGCCGGATTCACCTGCATCTGGATCAGCGCGGGATCAATGTTCTCGATCGGATCCTCAACCGTGCTGACATTCACTTCATCGGTGGCCAGCTGCTTGAGCGTCGAGTACAGCGTGGTCGTCTTGCCCGAGCCGGTGGGGCCGGTGACGAGGATGATTCCGGCGGGCCGCGCGATCAGTTGGCGCCAAGTCTTCTCCTCGTTCTCCGAGAAGCCCAGCTCGCCGTAGCCACGCACCACGACCTCGGGGTCGAACACCCGTGCCACGAGCTTTTCGCCAAAGGCGGTGGGCAGCGTGGACAGGCGAATCTCCACCTCGCGCCCGGCCAGTGAGCCGCTGTTGACCTTGGTCTTGATGCGGCCATCCAGCGGTCGGCGCTTTTCCACCACGTCCATGCGGCCCAGCAGCTTGATGCGGCTGATCATCGCGTTCAGCACGCCCGGTGGCACCTGGTAGACCTGATGCAGCACGCCGTCGATGCGAAAGCGCACCACGCCCTGTTCGCGCTTGGGCTCGAGATGAATGTCGCTGGCACGCTGGTCAAAGGCGTATTGCAGCAGCCAGTCGACGATGGTGACCACATGCGCGTTCTCGGCATCGACCTTGCCGCCGAGCTCGACCAGGCTCTCGAAGTTGCTGACGACGCTCGACGCAGTGGACGCGCTCTTGTTCGCCCCCTTGATCGACTGCGCCAGCTTGTAGAACTCGACCGTGAAGCGTGCTACGTCGAGCGGGTTGGCGATGACTCGCTTGATGCCCTTGCGCGTGAGCCGCTCGATCTCCGGGATCCAGTCGTCGGCAAAAGGCTCGCAGGTGGCCACCACCACCTCGCTGCCACTAATGGCCAGGGGCAATATCGCGTGG
>JBIIZX010000244.1:0-5603 GCA_044346055.1 Burkholderiaceae bacterium
AGCGCCGCCAGCAGGCCGGACCAGTAGGGACCAAGCTCGCGCGCGCTCAGCGCGACGCCAACACTCACCACCCCGGCCGCCACGGCGGTGACGGCGATCTCACCGCGCATCCGCCGCGCCTGCCCGGCCTGGGCTCCGGGGCGGGGCAGCAACAGCACGACCACCGTGCACAGCACCCCCGTCATGACGATGGTGCTCACCGGGTGGATGTCGAGCCGGGCCGCCGGCATGGCGATCAGGCCGCCGACCGCCAGGCTGGCGGCAAGCGTGAGCAGCGGTCCAAAGCGGCGGCTCAGGCGTTCGTAGGTCAGCGCGAAGACCGCCATCACACCGCAGGCCGCGATGCTCCCCACCGCCGCGCGGGCCGCAAAGGCCGCGCCCTGCTCCGCCGCGATCCACAGCAGCGCAGGCGCCGTGATGACCGGCAGCCCGGCCAGCATGCCGGCCAGCCGGCGGCCAAAGGTCTGCGCAACCAGCAGCACCAGCGCCACCGTCACGGTCGTGAGCATCGCCTTGTAACCCCAGTCCATTGCCATTCCCCTCGTACCGGCCGCCGCGATGACGTCCATGACAGGCAATACGGGGCGGGCGGCTCGATCCGGACATGTGAAAAGTCGGCAGGGCGCGCGGCCACGCCATGTCCGCATTGGGGTGGCCGGGCCGTATTGGCCAGTGAGGCACCCGGATGCGGCGGATTCACGGCCGACGCGTGGGCGATCCGTGGGTCGCACCCGCCGACAGTGCGTCACATGCGGGCCGCAACAGGGCGGCCCCACAACGACAGGGGAAAAGACGATGAAACGGTCATTCGGCGCAGGGCTGGCAGCGACGGCGGTGCTCGCGCTGGCAGGGTGCAACTGGAGCGGAACGGCAGCGCCGAGCGCGGCGCCGAATGCGTCCGCGCCGATGTACCGCGAACGCCCGCAGCCCGATGTGCTCACGCTGCAGCGGCTGGGCTCATTTGCCTTCAATGCGTTCGTGGTCCCGGTGCTCGATGATGCCGAAGTCACCCGTTTCGGCGACCCGCGCGTGACGCCACTGTGCGGGGAAGACACCGAGGTGCGCGTGAACGGCCAGCCGCTGCAGCCGGGCGCGCAAGTGCCGCCGGGCGCGTTCGAGCTCGCCTGGGACATGCGGATGTTCTGCCCGTTCGGGCCCGACAGCGTGGCGCTCGACGGCACGGCGCGCGTGCTGGTGTTCCGCGACGACGAGCACGGCATGGAAGCGCTGGTGCTGCCGCAGGCGCTCACGGTGAGCGACGAGCGTGGCGCCGTGGCGCTGACGGCGCGCACCACGCAGCTCAGCAGCACGCAGTGGCGCGCGGGGCAGGCGGCGGCAGCGCGCGACGAGTGATTGCAGCGAAGTTGGTTGGGGTTTGGCGGCCCGTTCGGGTCGCCACTTTTTTGGGCGCTCGTGCCGGGTGCGTTCGCCGACGCTACTGCTTGAGGGCGGCGGCCAGCAGCAGGCGCGCCTTTTCCCAGTCGCGCCGTACGGTGCGGTCGGTCACGCCCAGCGCCTGCGCGATCTCGAGGTCGTTCATGCCGCCGAAGTAGCGCATCTCCACCACCTGCACCAGCCGCGGCTCGAGCTTGCCTAGTTCCGTGAGCGCCTCGTGCACGCCGAGGATCTCGTCCTCGCCGGCGGGAATGCTGTTGGCGAGTTCGGTGTTCAGTGTGAGATGCGCGGCATCGCCGCCGCGGCGCTCGGCAGCGCGGGCGCGTGCGAAGTCGACGATGATCGAGCGCATGGCCGTGGCGGAGTAGGCCAGAAAGTGCACGCGGTCGGTGGGCTTCAGGCGCTCGGCGTTGGCGAATTTCATGTAGCACTCGTGCACGAGCACGGTCGTGTCGAGCATGGTGTCGCGCAGGCTGCGGGTCAGGCGCGCATGCGCAATGCGCCGCAGCTCCGGATAGAGCGCCGAGAAGAGCGAATCGACCGCGCTACGGTCGCCGCCGTTGGCGCGTTCGATGAGCAGGGTGATGTCACCCATCGGATGCAGAGTCCGTCGAATGTTGTTGGTTGGTTGGACGAGACTCTAGCCGACCGTCGCGCGCCAGGCAGTCGGCCCCGCGGGCCGGCCGCGCGGGGCTAGGCCCCGTAGCTGCGCAGTCGGTCCAGGTCCTCGATCACCACGGCGCCATATTCCACGCGCAGCAGCCCGGCCTGTTGCAGGCTTTGCAGCGCCTGGTTGACCCGCTGCCGCGAAATGCCGGCCAAGTGCCCGATCTCCTCCTGCGACACCTCGATGCGCGCATCCATGCCCGGATACAGAACCGGGTTGAACATGCCCGCGACGCAGCGTGCCACCCGCGCGTCGGGGTCGTGCAGCCGCTGCGCTTCCAGCATGCCGATGAACTGACCCAGCCGCTCGTTCAGTTGCACCAGCAGAAAACGGTTGAACGGGATGCTGGTGTTCATCAGCCATTCAAAGGTGCGGCGCGGCACCCGCGCGGCCACCGAGTCGCGCAATGCAACCACGTCATAACGGCGGGGCTCGGTCTTCAGCAAGCTGCCCTCGCCAAACCAGCTGCCAGGGGGCATGCTGGTGAAGGTGGCTGCTTTGCCATCGGGGGTCGTCACCATCATCTTCATGAAACCGGTGAGCAGGCCAAACCACGCGTCCACCGGTTCGCCGTTGCGGCACAGATAGCTGCCCTCAGACACTGCGACGGCCGTCGACTCCTCTGCCACTCGCCTGAGTTCATCGGCGGGCAGCAACGAGCCCCAACGGGTGGCGCGCAGGGCGAGTTCGAGACTGTCGGCGGGCATCGGGACAACCCTTAGGGGAGGCGCATATTGTGCTTACGCAGCATTGATTGTCGCTGCGATCGGCAGCAGATTGTCGTCGCAGTGACAACATCGCGGGCGGTTACGCGGCTACCGTGCGACGCTCGTTGCGCGCCCGCGCAGCGCGCAGCAACGACAGCGCCACCCCTTGATAGAGCGCTGCGCAACGGAGACTGGAGACACCGGCATGGCCTCGGCCGTCGCTGACTATCCCAAATCGCCAGAGGAAGCGGACACCTTTCCGCGGCTGCTGCTTTATCACGCGCACTGGCGCGACAAGCATCCGGCCCTGCGAGAAAAGGACCTCGGCATCTGGCAGACGTGGACCTGGGCGCAGACCGCCATCGAGGTCAAGAAGCTGGCCGCCGGCCTGCATGCGCAGGGTTTCCGGCGCGGTGATCACCTGGCGATCATTGGCGAGAATCGTCCGCGCCTGTACTTCGCGATGATGGCGACGCAGTGCCTCGGCGGCGTGCCTGTGCCGATGTACCAGGACGCGATTGCGCGCGAGATGGTCTACGTGTTTCACAACGCCGAGATCAAGTTCGGCATCGTCGAGGACCAGGAGCAGGTCGACAAGCTGCTTGAGATTCGCGAGGAGCACCCGGCGCTGACGCACATCATCTATGACGACCCGCGCGGCCTGCGTCACTACAGGCCCGACGGGCTGATGTCCTTTGACGCGTTGCAGGAGCTGGGCGAACGCGTGCTGGCAGAGCGCCCCACCTTGGTCGAAGACGAGATTGCCAAGGGCAGGGCAGACGATACGGCGGCGTTGTTCTACACCTCGGGCACAACGGGCAAGGCGAAGGGCGTCGTGCAGACCTACCGCGCCCTGATTGACCGGGCCCGCGTTTGCACGGCCATGGAGCAGCTCAATGTCTACGAGGAGGTACTTGCCTACCTGCCCATGGCCTGGATCGGGCAGAACATCTTCTCTTATGCGCAGGCGCTGGCCACCGGTTACACGGTCAATTGCCCCGAGAGCCCGAGCACGGTGGCCAACGACCTGCGCGAGATCGGCCCTACGTACTACTTTGCGCCGCCGCGCGTGTTCGAGGGGATGCTCACCCAGGTCATGATCCGGATGGAAGACGCCAGCGCCATCAAGCGCCGGCTGTTTCATTACTTCATGGATGTGGCGCGCCGGGTCGGCGGCAGGATCCTCGATGGCGAGCCGGTTGCACTGGGTGATCGCGCGCTTTACGGCCTGGGCAATCTCGCTGTGTACGGGCCGTTGCGCAATGTGCTCGGCATGAGCCGCGTGAAGGTCGCCTACACGGCGGGCGAGGCGATCGGCCCGGATCTGTTCACTTTCTATCGCTCGATCGGCATCAACCTGAAGCAGCTGTATGGCTCCACCGAGACATCGGTGTTTGTCTGCGTGCAGCCCAATGGGCAGGTGCGGGCCGACACCGTCGGTCCCCCCATCGCGGGCGTGGAACTGAAGATCAAGGACAGCGGCGAAATCCTGATCAAGAGCCCTGGGCTGCTGAAGGAGTACTACAAGGATCCGGAGGCCACGCGCGAGGTGCTCGATGAGGAGGGCTGGTATCACACGGGCGACGCCGGCTACCTCGACAGCGACGGGCACCTGAAGATCATCGACCGCGCAAATGATGTCGGCAAGCTCGCCGATGGCACGCTCTTCGCGCCCAAGTACATTGAGAACAAGCTGAAATTCTTTCCGCACATCAAGGAGGCTGTGGCCTTTGGCAATGCGCGCGAACACGTGTGCGTGCTGATCAACATCGACTTCGAGGCGGTAGGCAACTGGGCGGAGCGCCGTGGCCTGCCGTATGCGGGCTATGTCGACCTGGCGTGCAAGCCCGAAGTGCTGGATCTGATCACCGAGAGCGTGGAGAAGGTCAACGCGGACCTTGCCAACGATCTGAAGCTCGCCAACTCCCAGATCCACCGCTTTCTCCTCCTGCACAAGGAGCTCGATCCGGATGATGACGAGCTCACCCGAACCCGCAAGGTGCGGCGCCGTTTCATCCAGGACAAGTACGTCGTGCTGGTCGATGCGCTCTACAGTGGCAAGAGCGAGCAGTACATCGAGACGCAGGTGAAGTTCGAGGACGGTCGCACGGGCAAGGTCAGCGCGACGCTGCAGATTCGCCAGGCCAAGGTGTTCGCGCCGTTGGCCAAGGCTGCCTGAGGCCAGCGATGAGCGGCAAAGCCTGGCTCGCCCTGTTGTGCTTGATCGTTGGCATTGCGCTGGCCTCGTATGGCCTGGCTTATGGCGCAGTGCTGTTGGCGCTGCTTGGTCTGGCGCTGGTCATCACCTTTGTCTATTTCGCCTACGCGTGGATCGCCGGCGCCAGCCGCCCGCTGGGCGCCGAGACCAAGATCACGCCAGCTGCCAATGCGGCCTGGTCGATGAAGGACGAACCCGTGGACGCAGCGAAGCCGGCAGCAGTCGAGGAAAACAAGCACTAGCCATGGCACGCACGATCGGCGACGTCATTCTCAAGGTGGACGGGATCTCCCTGGCCTTCGGCGGGGTCAAGGCCTTGACCGGCATCTCGTTCGACGTGCGCGAGCATGAGGTGCGGGCGATCATCGGACAAAATGGTGCCGGCAAGAGCTCGATGCTCAACTGCATCAACGGCGTGTACAGCCCGCAGCAGGGCCGCATCACCTTCAAGGGCCAGAGCTTCGAGAAAATGAGCCCGCGCCGTGCTGCGGAGATGGGCATCGCGCGCACCTTTCAATCGCTGGCGCTGTTCAAGGGCATGAGCGTGCTCGACAACATCATGACGGGCCGCAACCTGAAGATTCGCAGCAACATCCTGCTGCAGGCGCTCCGATTG
>JBIIZX010000245.1:0-5600 GCA_044346055.1 Burkholderiaceae bacterium
GTCGATCTTGTCTTGCGTACACTTTGGCATCGGCGATCCTCGGTTGTCTGCAGGCCTCGTTCTCCTCTGACAACGCGCGTAAGCACGTGGCCGCTGACCTCATACTGGTGAAATATCCGGGCTAGGGCAACGGACCAATCCGCGACAGCAGCGAGCGTCGGCCCCCGCGTGCGGCGAGCAGCGCCTCGATGCCGAGTGCGCCGATCACGATGGCAGCCAGCAGTGCGCTGACGGAAAGCGGCGTGACAGCAAGCACGATGGCGATGGCGCCGCAACAGAACAGCAGTCCGATCATCAATGTGACGATACGGCCCGGCACCTTGTTGTTCTGCATCGTCTGCTATTCGCTCACTTCGCTGGCCGCCACCATGAACTCGTAGCTGCGGTCGCGAAAGCGCTCGGGCGCTTCGGGCTCGAAGCTGCGCTCGATGAAGTTCACCAGGCCGTCGCGCCGCACCGTGAGCACGGTGCTCGTGCTGGTGCCATAGCCATTGGCGCGAATCTGGATCGCCGAGAGCACGCGCTCCCAGTCCTGTGGCACGCCGGTCTGCGGCAGATCGTGGTCGCGCGCGATCTGCCGGTCGGAGAGGAGGTTGAACAGATCGTCGTGCCGCACACGCTGCGCAATCTGACAGGCAAAGGCGCCAACGGCGCGCGTGACCTTGGGCCAGGGTGTGTCGAGAAAGGCATTGGACAGGCCATAGATGCCGGGCGAGAGCACGCGTGCTGGCGCATCGAGCCGGTTGCTGAAGTAGTGCAGGCGCGCTGTGTTGAAAGCGGCATTGTCATTGGTCCTGCCCGCGCCGTTGCGTGGCACGACCGCATCGCCCACCAGCAGGTTGAAGCCGTTGAAGGCCCGGGCGCGCGGTGCCATTGCATCGAGCCACACACCGGGATCGCCTTCGGCTTGCAGTGCGCTCACGACGAGGGCGCCGCGGGTCGGTGCGTGCGGGTTGCGTTCGGTGGGCGCGCGCACGTTGGTCACCAGCGCGAAGCGGCCATTGCGATTGATGCCGAGCCAGGTGCCGCCGGCTTCCTCGTCGCGACCGGCCAGCAGCGACACCGTGCGTCCCCACCAGGCAGCAGCGCGTGTCTTGCGCGTGTAGAACTCGTCGCGATTGCTGGCGACGATCAGCGGGTAATCCGGATGGGACTGCCAGGACAGGACGGCGATGCACATGGCAGCGTTGGACCAGTGTCTGCGTCAGGCGGTCGCCGCCGTGACGACTGCGAAGCGCTCAGTGTGGCGCGCGGTGGTGGCACACGACGGCACTTTCGCTTGCGCCTCGGCCACCGCGGCCTCGAGTGCTCGGCCGAAGCCTTGCCCATCGGCAATGCCGTCGTATACCTCCATCAATGTGCTGATGCCGTCGGCCTGCCGCGCACCATCGGCTCGCTGCAAAAGCTGCCCCTTCACGCCAGTGACCGCGTGTACGCGCGCCATCAGGCGCGCCGCATGCGGTAGCCAGGCGGCCAGTTGCTGTGCATCGAGCTTGTAGTACACGTACCAGTGCTCCAGTGGAACCGTCATCGGACGCAACGCCATTGCAGACGAACCCTTAAGCGGTAACGTCGACGAGTTGGTAGGGCAGGTGGCGCAACACAAGCGGCACGTCGCCGGCCAGCCGCACCGCCGCCGCATCGAGCCTGTCCATCGGACACTCAAACAACACGTCCAGTCCACCGCCCGGCGCGGCTGCAGTGGCAACAACCTTGCCCACGGGATCGGCGGTGCCGGCAAAGAACACGTCCGCACCGGCGCCAGCCGGCACCGAGTCGTCGTCGCAATGGCCAAGGTTCATGCGACGCCGCAGCTTGCCCAGGTATTGGCTGCGCGCCACGATCTCCTGACCCGGATAACAGCCCTTCTTGAAGTTCACGCCGCCCAGGACTTCGAGGTTGATCATCTGCGGCACGAAGGCTTCCTGCGTCGCGGCCACGATGTTCGGCACCGCTGCGTCCACCTGCGACCACCACCAGACGCCGGCCTCGACCTGGCGCACGTTGGCAAGCGCAGCGTGCATGGCAGCGGCCGCCGCAGCGCTGCCCGCGATTGGCACCCGCAGCACGAAGCGCTCCACATCGCGCGTGCCCCGCAGCGCCTGCGACACCCGTACGCCGTTGACGATGAGTGATTGCCCGGGCGCTGGCACCTGCCCGAGCGCCTGCTGCAAGGCCTGGCCGCTGCCTGCGCCCACCACCGCGATCGTGCGCCACTGCGCACTGTCATCGGTGAGCCTGGCCTTGGCTCGCAGCACGAACGTCGACAGGCGCTTGAGCACGGCCGGCAGGATCTCGCGCGGCAACTGCAGCAGCACCTCGCCGTCCGGATCCTCCGTGCGCCACTGCTCGAACACCGCCAGCAGCCGGCCCTTGGCCGTGCAGTAGCCGGTAGGCTGCACCGCTGCGGCACCAAGCGTCTTGCTGTCGTTGGTGAGCTGGCCCTGCAGGAACGTCACCGCATCCGGGCCGCGCACCGCGATCACGCCAAGGTCGTGGTCCAGCGCGCACCACACCGGCTCGCGCAGCAGTGCGTCCAGCTCGTCGCGCGGCGCACGCGCGGTGGCTGGGGAGGTCGGCAGATCAATAGCAGTGTTCATTGCTTAATGCCAGCAAACGGTGGAGCGTGATCAGGTGAGGAATTGAGCTGCAAGTGTGCGCGAAGCGGGCTCTCTTGCCTGCAGTTCAATCTGCAGGCGAAGCTATCATAGGCACGCACCTCAGATCACGCCCGCAACGCTTGCTCGAGTCACGTCGATCCGCCTCGCCTGGCTTTGTTTCAACCCCGCCGAGCTGCTTGTCGCCCGTGTCGTGCAGGGGCGCCTTCCCATTGATGTCACGGTTGCCTGAATCGCCCAGATCCCTGCGCCTGCTGGATGGACGCAGCCAAGCTGGCGTGAGCCTGCTCGTCATCCTTCTCGTGCTGGTGCTGCTATCCGCGGCAGTGGCGGGCCTGATTGCTTGGCGCTGGTACGAGAACGTCATTCCGATGTCGGCCGACCGCGTGGAGGTGCATGTGGCGCCCGGCTCGTCGGCGCGTGCCATCGCGCGCCAGTTGCGTGCCGTCGGCGTGATGGTCAACGAGACCGGGTTCGTGGCCGTGGCGCGCGCCACCGATGCCACCGCGCGGCTGCGCGCCGGGCGCTACGTCATCGAGCGCGGCATGACGGTGCACGAGCTGGTGGACAAGCTCAAGCGCGGTGATGTGCTGCGCGAGCGCATCACCATCGTCGAAGGATGGACCTTCCGCGAGCTGCGTGCGGCGCTGGCCGCCGCCGCCGACCTCAAGCAGGAGGCGGCCAAGCTGGATGAAGCGGCGCTGCTCAAGGCGATCGGCGCGAGCGAGCGGTATGCAGAGGGCCTGTTCGCGCCGGACACCTACGTGTACGACCCTGGCTCCAGTGATCTGGATCTCTATCGGCAGGCGTATCGGCTGCAGCAAAACCGCCTGCAGGGTGCATGGGACGCGCGCGCCGCCGAGCTGCCCTACAAGAGCCCGTACGATGCGCTGATCATGGCCTCGATCATCGAGAAGGAAACCGGGCAGGGCGGCGAGCGGGCGAAGATCGCTGGCGTGTTCGTGAACCGGCTGCGCAAGGGCATGCTGCTGCAGACAGACCCGACCGTGATCTACGGCATTGGCCCGAAGTTCGACGGCAACCTGCGCAAGCGCGATCTGGAGCGCGACACGCCCTATAACACCTACACCCGGGCGGGCCTGCCGTCCACGCCGATTGCGCTGCCCGGTCGCGCCGCGATCGAAGCTGCGCTGCAGCCTGCGACGACGCGCGCGCTGTTCTTTGTCGCACGCGGCGATGGCAGCTCGCATTTTTCAGAGACGCTCGACGAGCACAATCGCGCGGTCGTCAAGTACCAGCTCGGTGGCGTGGCGCGCAAGTGATGATCAACGCGACGCCGCAAGCGAGGTTGAAAGTGACGGCGCAACCGGCCTGGCAGCCGACTTGGCAGTCTGGCCCCAAGTCACGATGGTCCGCGCCATGAACCACCGCGGCCGCTTCATCACCTTTGAGGGCATCGACGGTGCCGGCAAGAGCACGCAGCTCGCCTTTATTGCCGAGCGGCTGCGCGCTGCCGGCGTCGATCTTGTGGTGACGCGCGAGCCCGGCGGCACGGCCCTGGCTGAGCAACTGCGCGAACTGATCCTGCATCAGGCCATGGATCGCGACACCGAGACGCTGCTGGTGTTCGCGGCGCGTTGCGAACACCTTGCGCGCGTGATCCGGCCGGCGCTGGAGGCCGGCCAGTGGGTGCTATGCGACCGCTTCACCGACGCCACCTATGCCTACCAAGCCGGTGGGCGCGGCCTGCCGGCGGCGCGCATCGCGCAGCTGGAGCAGTGGGTACACGCCGAATTGCAGCCGGACCTGACCTTTCTCGTGGACGTGCCGCCGGCGGTGGCGGCACAGCGGCTTGCGGCCGCGCGCGCGGCAGATCGCTTTGAGGCCGAGCAGGAAGCATTTTTCACGCGGGTACGCGCGGTCTACCTGGAGCGCGCCGCCCGGGAGCCAGAGCGCTTTGTGGTGCTCGACGGCACGCAGACGCCCGAGGCCCTGCGCCAGCTTCTGGCGGGGCAGATCGAGCAGCGGATGGCAGCATGGCCAGCGTGAGTCCGTCGGCCGCGCTCATTGCGCTGCGCGGGCTGCCGTGGCAGCAGGCCGACTGGGCAGCGCTGGAAGCGCTGCAGGCGCGCAACGTGCACGCCGTGCTTCTGCATGGCGCCGCCGGCATCGGAAAGAAGGTGCTGGCGTTGGAGCTGGCGCGGTCGCGCCTGTGTGAGGCACGCCGGCCCGACGGCCACGCCTGCGGCACCTGTGCTGCCTGTGTGTGGCTGCAGGGCGGTCACCATCCGGATCTGCGCATCGTTGTGCCGGAAGCGATGGCCTGGCTGCGCCAGGGTTCGAGCGAAGACGCAGAAGACGGCGAGGCGGGGGCGGATTCGCCAGCACCGGCGCCATTGGAGGCGTCCGATGGCGGCGCGGAAGGCGGCAAGTCGGCCAAAGCCTCGCGCGAAATCCTGATCGACCAGGTGCGGCGCCTGGCCAGCTTTCTCACCACCTCCACTCACCGGGGCGGGCTGCGCGTGGTGGTGCTGACGCCGGCGGAACGACTGAACACGGCCGCCGCGAACTCGCTGCTGAAGATGCTGGAGGAGCCGCCGGCCGCGACCCTGTTCATCCTGACCACGGATGCGATCGACGACGTGCTGCCGACCATTCGCTCGCGCTGCCTGCTGCACCGCTGCCAGGCGCCCGACCGCACGGCCGCGCTTGCCTGGCTGAAGGCGCAGGAGGTGGATGATGCCGAGCTCGCACTGACCGAGGCCGGTGGCGCGCCGGTCACGGCCTGGCTGGCGCAGGACGAATCGTTCGATACCGCGGCCCGGCTGGATGAAGACACCCGCGCCGCGCTGCTGGCAATGCTGGGGCAGGGCCCGGGACTGGCCGCCGCCGAGATTGCTGGTCGCGTGCCAAAGACAGTCGCGGTGGAGCCGTCGATCACCCTGTTTCAGCGCTGGGCGTGGGACTTATTGGCGCTTAGCGCCGGGGTGGCCGTTCGATATCATCCGCGCGAGGCGCAGT
>JBIIZX010000246.1:0-5599 GCA_044346055.1 Burkholderiaceae bacterium
CGGCGATCCTCGGTTGTCTGCAGGCCTCGTTCTCCTCTGACAACGCGCGTAAGCACGTGGCCGCTGACCTCATACTGGTGAAATATCCGGGCTAGGCCGATTTCTCGTGCGCATTCCGCCGGACTTCGCGGCTGCGGGCGTGGTGCAGCTGGAGTTCGGGCAGGGCGAAATCGGTGACTACCGGGCCATCGGCGCTGATGCGGCCGGCAATGCCTACGGCATTTTCACTCGTGGTGCCAACACGGCCAATGCTGAGTTCCGGCTACAGAAAGCACGCTACCCATAGCCCGCAAAGTCGGCAGAGTCACCAGCACGGAGCGTTGCGATCGGAGGGTGGCGCGCCCCTTTGGCGCGTCGCACTGCGTGGCGCCGATCCCGCCGGGCCGCAGTGGCATTCGCAACGCGGCCGGCAGCCACTACCGGCTGCGCATTGGCGATCGACTGCCGTGGCGCGCCAGCGCGCTCGACCACACGCACGCCGCGCGCGCCGCGTCGAGAGCCTCGCCATTGCTGTTGCCGGCGTGCGCCCCAAGAGCGACCGCATCGGCCCTCGGATCCGCATGCGCCACGTGCAGGCAGACGCGCGCGGCGACGAACGCTGGCGCCTCCAGAGCCGCCGCGAACGCAAGGCGCACGCATAGACGCAACACGTGCGCGGTCCGGCTGCGTGAATTTTCTGCGACGGCGCGAAGGCGCGCCTGAAACGACGCTCGCGTCACGCCTGCTCCGATCAAATCGCTTCAATTCCTGCAACCGCAGGACACAAGCAGATCGGTCGGAGGTCCAGATGAACCCTCGTATCCGGCTGGCACGCGTTGCACCCGCTGCCGCCACCAACCGCACGTCCCGCACGCTCCATCTGCACCGACTTTTCGTGTGCGCGGCGCTTGCCGGCAGCACGCTGGCAGGCTGCGGCGGCGGCAGCGACTCGCCGGTGCCGGTGCCAACGCCGGTTCCGGTCCCCACGCCGGTGCCGGTGCCAACGCCCGTGCCCGTGCCGACACCGACGCCGGTCCCAACGCTGGCGCCACTTCCGCCGTCCGCGACGCGCGTCGTCGTGGCGCCCGCGGGTCTGGTTCTGCGGCCCGGCCAGTCAGCGACGTTGACCGCGCTGGTGTACGACCAGAGCGGCCAGCTGATGACGGGGCAGACCGTGCGCTGGAGCAGCAGCAATGCCGCCGTGACCATTGGCACCGACGGGCGCGTCACTGCGGGCGCCAACGTCGACTCGGCGCAGATCACTGCCGTGGTTGGCACGGCCAGTTCAGTGCCGGTCACGGCCATGGTGGCGCAGCCTGCGGCTGGCGCGCGACTGGTTCCCGATAGCGAGGTGCTGGTCGATCCAGTGCCCATCAACAATGCGCAGACCGGTCTGCCCGGCTCGCGCTATGCGGTGCGCTTGGCAGGCGTGGCGCCGACGGTAGGTCAGGTGGTGCTCGCCAGCGGCGGCAAGGCGATCGCCGGGCGCGTGGTGTCGACGGCGCCGGCTGCTGGCGGCGGCAACGACGTGGTGTTTGCCACCGCCGGCCTGGCAGAAATCTTCGATCAGGCCAAGGTCGTCACGCGCTTCGAGGGCGCCACGCTGCCGGTGCAGTTTCCGAATGGCAATCCGGTGTCGGAGACCGTGCAGCCAAATGGTGAAGTGGCGCGCCTGTTCCGCATCAGTGTTCCCGCCGCCGCGGCGGCGCGCGTCACCCGCGCGAAAGCACCAGGCAGCAGTTCGGGCAGCACCTCGGGCAGCGAGCAGGTGCGACCAGCGGCCGACTTCAATGTCGGGCCGCTGCGCTGCAAGTCCAGCGGCAGCTTGACGCCCAACTTCGCCGGCACCAGCGTCAACGTCACGCCCACCGGCACGCTCGGCGTGGTGGAGTCGACCTTCATCGTCGATGGCGGTGCGGCCTACGCCAAGGTGCTGGCCGAAGGCAGTTTCGGCGTCACCTTGCAAGGCAGCCTGCGCGTGAGTGGCCAGTTGAGCGGCGACGTGAAGTGCGCAGCCACCTTGGTCTCGGTCGCGATTCCGGTGCCGCCGCAGATTGCGCTGATCGTGCAGCCGGTGGTGCCACTGGGCTTTCGCTTCGCGGTCAATGGTCAGCTCAACTCGCCCGGGGTGGAAGTGAAGATCGACAGCAGCGTGCGCCAGTCGATCCGTGCCGGCTTCGAGTTGCAGCCCGATGGCTCGCTCGAAAATCTTTCGACAGTCGATTCCACCCAGCTCGAAACTACGTTCAACTGGGACATCACTGCCGACACCGCAGCGCCCGGCTTCAACTTCCAGGCCGAGGCGCGCGCGGGTCTGTTTGCCGATGCAGCGTTAACCAATCCGTTCCTTGCCCTGGCAGCACCGGCGCTGGGCATCGACCCCAACCTGCGCCTGCTCGAAGGCTTTGCGGGCTTCAACACGGTCGCGCGCTTGAAGCCGGTGGCAGCACAGCTTGCCAATCCATTGGAGCCCGCGCTCTACAACATCAAGTTCCGCGCCAGTGTGGGCACCAGCGACACCGTCAACCAGGCGCTGGCGTTGATCGGCGCCGCGGTGGGCGCCAGCAGCATCGCCAACCCGGAGATCCGCTGGGAGCCCACGCTTGTGGGATCACCGCAGGGCGGCGGGCTGGCATCGCTCCGTAAGTTCGAAGTCGGCGACAAAGTCGGGCTCGGCGTGAACCTGGCCCCCGCGACGGTCAAGGCAAGTTTCCTCGGCTTTGAACTTCTGCCCTACAACGTCAAGCGTGTAGAGGTCTGGCGCAAGGAGACCGGTGGCGGCTCCACCAGGGTGGCCAGCATCGACGCGACCTCCGGCCAGACCAGCTTCACCAACAACTGGACTGCCGATCAGGCCGGCGAGCTGAACAGCAAGTACTACGCCTTCGTGGTGCCGGTGGTGGGCCAGTCGTTCCCGCTGCTGCTGGGCGAGGTGCGTGGCTGGCAGGGCATCGTCCAAGTGGGCGGTAATGCGCGCGACGACGCGCGTGGCTTCGGCTGGGACGACAAGGGGCGCGTCTACATGGCGGTGACCACCGCCTCGCCCGGAAGCTACTTTGACCCGGCCACCGGCGCCCTCATCAACCTGCCGCAGTACGGCGGCTTCGACACGCAGATCCTGCGCTACAACGCGATCGGTTCTCTCACCAGCGCGCTGAGTTTCGGCGGCCCCGGGGACGACGTGCCGATCCAGATGCGGCGCGCGGCCGACGGCACGCTCTACGCCATCGGCACCTCCACCGCCAGCCAGACCGGCGGCACCACGGGTGGTTTCCTGTCGGCGTGGATCGCGCGCGTCGACGTCAGCGGCGTGGCGCCGCGCCTGCTCTGGCGGCGCCAGATCGGCGTGCGCAACGAGTTCGCGTTCGGCTTCGACTTCGGCGCCGACGGTTCGATCTACACCGTGAGCACCGTCTCCGGCGCGCAGGCCAATGTCGGCGGCACCGCGTTTGGCCAGCAGTGCGGCGACGTGCTGGCGGGCGGCGCGGGCGCCGATGACGCGAGCGACTGCGGCAACGTGGTCGTGACGCGCATGACAGCGGATGGTGATGTGATGTGGCGCGCGGTCGATGCGCGGCCCGGCTGGCAGCGCGAGCCCTCGATCGCGGTGCGTGGTGACACCGTCTATGTGATCAGCAACACCCACTGCGAGATCGAGGACGCCAGCGTCACCGGGGCGCGCGGGCCCTGCGTCACCAACGACTGGACCAACCCGGAAGACCAGAAGACCTACCCGATGCAGATGATCGGCGTCTCCCGCATCGGCGCCGGCGGCGGTACGTTCACGCGCCTGAAGAGCATCAAGGCCATCAATGCGGGGCCAGTGGTGCCCGGTGCACCCGAGGTGAAGATGAGCCTCAGTGCGTTCACACTGGTGCTGGATAACGCCGGTAACCCGATCGTGGCCGGTCAGCTGCGGCGGGCCGAAGCCGGCTATGTACCCGGCACCAATGCCAACCCGTACTTCCTGGCGGGGTTGAACGACACCGGTGCGCCCACATGGGTGCGCGCTTACGGCGACCCGGCCACCGTGCGCACGCTGAACGCGGTGCGCGGCCTGGTGCGCGCAGAAGACGGCGGCTTCTACGCCACGTTTGCTGCCACCGGCTCGCTGTACGCCCCCAGCAGCGGCGGCACCGATGTGATCGTTCTGAAGCTCGCGCCCGACGGCACCGAGCAGTGGGGCGTGCAGTACGGCTCGGGTGGTGATGAGCGCGCGCACGGCGTCGATATCGACACCTACGGCAACGTCTTCGTCTACGGCAACACTACAGGCGGCTTCGGCGCCGGGCTGACGGGCACCTTTGGTGAGCGCGATGCCTTCTGGCTGAAGCTCAGCGCGCGCGGAAAGATCCAGAGCAACCGGGGCGAGGTCGTGCGTACCAAGGCCGTGCCGCGCCTGCCGCGGCTGGCGATCCCTTAGGCCGCATCCGCTGCACCGACCGCATCGACCCTGGAGATACACAACCATGAACCGCACCCATCCGCTGTTCCGCGCCGCCACGCTCCTCGTGGTGGGCGCGGCGCTCGCCGCCTGCGGCGGCAGCGACAGTCCCGTGCCCACGCCGGTCCCCGTGCCCACGCCGGTGGCGGTACCCACACCCGTGCCGGTGCCCACGCCTGTGCCGGTCCCCACGCCGACCCCCGTGCCGTTGCCGCCGGCGCCGCGGCCGCTGTCCGTGCCCGCCGCCGACACCTTCACGCGCCCGGCGAGCCCGACGCTCGTCACCAGCACGCTGGAGGACGCGCGTGCCGCCAGCGCCACCATCGGCCGCGCTGGTGGCGCCTTCAGCGCCACTGGTGCCGACGGCACCAAGTACACCTTCACCGTGCCGCCCAACGCGCTGCCCGAGAACACGGCGATCACCATGACGCCGATCGCCAGCACCACCGGTGCGCCATGGACCGTGGCGCGCGGCGTGCGCTTCGCACCCGCCGGCCTGCAGTCCTATCGCTACGCCAGTTTGCAGATCGAGCCGCCCGCGGACTTGCAGGTGCCGATCGACGAGCAGGTCATGATGGGCGCCGAGGCCGGTGAGCTCTTCATCGCAACACCCGACCGCAGCGCCACGCCGCGCATCAAGGTGCTGCACTTCACCGACTACTGGTTCGCGCGCATGACGCGTGCGCAGCTCGACGCGCAGCGGCTGCGCTCGCCGACACTGACGTCGCTGGCGCTGGAGCAACAGGTCGCGGCCATGCTCGCGGTGGCTCGGCAATGCCAGTTGCTCGGTGGCGATGACTGCGGCGCGGGCGACATCGGTGCCACGCTGGGCAGCAATTCGATCTACAAGAGCTGGGTCGACAACGTCGTCAAGCCGCTGATCGCCAGCGCCAAGTTCTGCGAGGACTACAAGAACATCATCCGGTTGTCGCTCGGTCTCGAGCGGCAACGTCAGTTGCTGGGCGTTGGCGAAGACAACAGTTTCGGCGAGTCGACCAGCAACCTTTTGAACATCAGCCCGGAAGTCGCCACGCTGGTGCGCAATACGGTTCCTTTCGGCAACGTCTACCTGGCGGGCCAGTACACCTGCATCAAGGAATCCAGCCAGCGCTGCAAGGACTTCGGGTTCTTTGACTTGTTCATCGTGGCGCTCGGGCTCGAGCGACAGGCGCAGCT
>JBIIZX010000247.1:0-5585 GCA_044346055.1 Burkholderiaceae bacterium
TGGACGAAATGCCACTGCCCTGGCCGAGTTATCCGCAACAGGTCAGGCAGGCGGTGGAGCATGTAGTCGTCAGCTTCAAACCAAACCACAGTCACGAGAAAGCCATGCACGATGCTTACGCGAGGCGACTGCTCGAAGACGGGTGGGTGGTGTACACGAAGACGGTTGATGGACGCCGGATCCGCGAACCGGAGAAGCTGGTGGTGATCAAAATCACCGAACCGGCAATTACGAACCGCCACGGCGTTCTGCCCGATGGGAGCCCGAAGCCATACAAGGGATACAAGGGGAACAGCAATCACTGCATCGAGATCGTCCGCGGCGACGGTGGCCGTTGGGAGGGCCGCGTGGTGTCCACTTTCGACGCGTACCAACTCGTGCGAGTAGGCGGGGTGGGTCGCCTTCGCGATCCAAACGTTGGCGTTGACGGCAAGCCCCTTGTCATGCGGCTGATGATCGACGACATGGTGCGGCTCGACGTGAACGGGAGGCTGCGATTAATGCGAGTGGCCACGATCAGCGCGAACGGGCAGGTCTTCATGTCGGATCACCATGAAGCGAACACTGATGCCCGGAACCGTGACAAGGGCAATGACTTCGGGTACGTCTCGAAAATGGCGGGTTCGCTCAGGTCGGCAAAGGCACGGCGCGTCACTGTCTCGCCCATCGGTGAGCTGCGAGACCCCGGATTCAGGGAGTAGGCAGAGATGGTCGGCCGGATCGTCGAGGTTGCCGACGACCGGCGCCACCTGTTCGTGTCGCGCGGCTTCATGGTTGTGCAGGCCACCGACGGCGAACGCAAGGAACTCGGGCAGGTGCCACTCGATGACATTGCCGCGGTAATCGGCAATGCGCATGGGTTGAGCTACACCAACAACCTGCTTGTCGCGCTGGCCGAACGCAACGCGCCGTTCGTGCTGTGCGCGGCGAACCACAACGCGGTCGGCATGCTCATCCCGGTCGATGGACACTGGCAGCAGGCCAAGCGGTTCGACAGCCAGATCGCCGCGAGCAAGCCGACGCGGAAGCGGCTTTGGGCGGAGATTGTGCGGGCCAAGCTTCAGCAACAGGCTGCGGCGCTGGAGGCGGCTGGCGCAGCCACGGTCCCCTTAACGGTGCTCGCCGGCAGGGTGCGGTCTGGCGATCCGGACAACCTTGAGGCGCAGGGGGCGCGCCGATACTGGAGCCTACTGTTCGGTGAAGCGTTCCGCCGCGACCAGGACGCCGAGGGCGTCAATGCGCTACTCAACTACGGCTATACCGTGCTGCGCGCGGCAACGGCACGTGCAGTGATCGGTGCCGGGCTGCACCCGACGTTGGCGTTGCATCACGCGAACGAGGCGAATCCGATGCGTCTGGTCGATGATCTGATGGAACCGTTTCGTCCCGTCATCGACTTGCGTGTGTGGCATCTGCGGCGCGGCGGCGAGGCGTCAGTCACGCCCGAGTCGAAGCGCGCCCTCGTTCGCACCCTGTACGACGATATGCAGAGCAGTTCAGGTGCAACGCCGGTCATGGCGTGCGTCCAGCGGTTGGCGACCTCGCTCGCCCAGGTTTATCTCGGAGAGCGTGAGAAGCTCGATCTGCCGTTGCCCGGACTGCCCCTGTCGTTGGCTGGCGATCTTGCCGACCCTTGAGCGATGTTGTCGGGATACCGGCTCATGTGGATGGTCGTGATGTTCGATCTGCCCGTTGTCGCGAAGGCCGAGCGCAAGGCCGCCACGGAGTTTCGCAACGCACTGCTGGACATGGGCTTCGAGATGGCTCAGTTCTCCGTCTACATGCGGTTCTGCACGGGGCAGGGGCAGATCGATACGATCGCCAAGAACGTCGAGGCGGCGTTGCCCGATGGCGGCAAGGTGAACATCCTGTTCTTCACGGACAAGCAGTTTGAGCGGATTCTGACGTTTCATGGCCGAGCGCAGCAGCCGCCGCAGAAAGCACCGGATCAGTTCGACTTGTTTTGATCTCGCGGACGATTCGCATGGCACGCAAACGCAAAAACCCCTTGATTGCTCAAAGGGTTGCTGCGTTTCGAGCCTACTTGATCGGGATTCGCGCTCTGGCCGGAACACAGCGACGGCTACGGCGACGGCTACGGCTAGCCTACTTGATCGGGATTCGCGCTCTGGCCGGAACGCAAGAGTTCGCGGAGGTTGAGAGCGCGGCAGCCTACTTGATCGGGATTCGCGCTCTGGCCGGAACAAGGACCACGAGGTCTACTTTGCTGCTGACAGCCTACTTGATCGGGATTCGCGCTCTGGCCGGAACGCGCTTGTTGCGGCACGTGTACGTTGTTGGAGCCTACTTGATCGGGATTCGCGCTCTGGCCGGAACGGCGACGGCAAGCTACTGCGCCAAGCGTGCAGCCTACTTGATCGGGATTCGCGCTCTGGCCGGAACAGCGAGGCAACTGTCCCCGGTCTTCGACCGGGGCCATTATTCGCGCCAGCCTACTTGATCGGGATTCGCGCTCTGGCCGGAACGAGCAGCTGGTCACCCGCTACATCAAGGGCAGCCTACTTGATCGGGATTCGCGCTCTGGCCGGAACGCGACGGCAAGCACAAGGGGTGATGTTTTCAGCCTACTTGATCGGGATTCGCGCTCTGGCCGGAACGCGACGGCAAGCACAAGGGTTGATGTTTTCAGCCTACTTGATCGGGATTCGCGCTCTGGCCGGAACCAGGCCGAGCTGCTGCTTGGCGATGTGGATAGCCTACTTGATCGGGATTCGCGCTCTGGCCGGAACAGGGCTACCGGCCGCGCACGTTCCGGGTTGAGCCTACTTGATCGGGATTCGCGCTCTGGCCGGAACAGCGAGGCAACTGTCCCCGGTCTTCGACCGGGGCCATTCGCCTCGGCGCTTCGCGCCAATGCGGCGAGCAAGTACAAGGGGCAACGACATGACCACGCGATCACCCTGATACCGACTCCACGGTCATGGACCTCGCGCCACGCCATGCCCAGCCTCATCGAAGTCACCCACACATCCACTTACGGCTACGCCCAGCCGGTGGCCTTAGGCAAGCACGGCGTGATGCTCCGCCCGCGGCCGGGGCACGATCAGCGAGTGCTACGGCCGCAGCTGACGATGGAACCTGCGGACGCGCAGATTCGCTACGTGACCGCTGTGTTCTCCAACTCGAATGCTCTCGTCACGCTGACCACAACCGCGGTCGCGCCGGAGTCCACAGCGCGCTTTGCGATCGAGCATTTCGGCTCGCCCAACATGGAGCTGCCGATCAGCGAAGACGCCGCCATGTTTCCGCTGGAGCACATTGCCAACGAATGGCTCGATCCGCACCCGTTCCGGCAGCCTCGGGCCACAGCCGAGCGCGGCGATCTGCAAGCCTCGGCTCACAGCTTCGTACTCAAGGCCGATGGCGACACGCGCCGCATGCTGCAGGCAATGATGGAATCGATACGCCGCGACTTCAGCTATCGCGCCCGCTATGAAGAAGGCACACAGCACCCGCTCGACACCATCCAGTGGAAGGGCGGCACCTGCCGCGACTACGCGCACCTGATGCTCGAAGCCTGCCGGCAACTCGGCATCGCGGCGCGCTTTGTCACCGGCTACCTGTATGACACCAAGCTCGACGGCGGCGAGGCCGGCACTGTGGGCGCTGGCAGCACGCATGCGTGGGCCGAGCTTTATCTGCCTGGCGCCAGCTGGGTGCCGTACGACCCGACCAACCTGCTCACCGGCGGCACGCGGCTCATTCGGGTGGCGACCACGCGCATCCCCGAACAGGCGGTGCCGCTGACCGGCAGCTTTAGCGGCGCGGCCGAGGACTACCTCGACATGGAAGTCGACGTGCAGGTGCGCAAGCTCGGCAACCTGCAAGACCTGCGCATGGACGACGCGCTCGTCAAGGCCGCCAGCTGGCTGGTACGTCGGCAGACGGCCGCCTGAGCGCACGGATTCGGGACTGCGGATTCAGAATTCGGGGAAGACAGCGGCGCGCGGATTCTGGATTCAGGATTCAGGATTCGAAGACGTGCCTACGAGCGGCATACTTCCCTGAATCCGGAATCCAGAATCCCGACTCCCGACACCATGTCCATCGAGTTCGTCACACTTGCCACGGCCGAGGGCACTGAGCGGCTGGAGCTGCTGCACGTCGGCCCCGAGCGCGCCGGCACGCCCATCGTGTTCCTGCACGAGGGGCTGGGCTCGGTGGCAGCGTGGCGCGATTTTCCGCGGCGCCTGTGCGAGCTGCTCAACGCGCGCGGCATCGTCTACTCGCGCCGTGGCTATGGCCAGTCAGATCCCCTGCCCGCCCCGCGCAGCACTGACTACCTGCACCGTGAAGCGCATGTCGTGCTGCCCGGGCTGCTGGCGCAGCTGAAGCTCGACGCACCGCTCCTGGTCGGCCATAGCGACGGCGGCTCGATCGCACTGCTGTACGCCGCGCAGCATGACCCGGCCGCGGTTGCGGTGATGGCGCCGCACGTGTTGGTGGAAGAGGTAACTCTCGACGGCATTCGCGTGGCGCGCGCGGCGTGGAACGCGGGCGGGCCGAGCAACAAACTTCGGGACGCCCTGGCCCGCGTCCATACCGATGCCGCCAGTGCCTTCTTTGGCTGGAACGATGCCTGGCTGGCGCCACCGTTTGCACAGTGGAACATCGAGGCCGAGATCGAGAGCGTGCGCTGCCCGGTGCTCGCCATGCAGGGCGCGGACGATCAGTACGGCACCATGGAGCAGCTCGACCGCATCGCCCGCCGCGTCCGAGGCCCGTGCACGTTGCTGAAGCTCGACCGCTGCGGCCACTCGCCACAGCGCGACCAGCCCGAAGTGGTGAGTGCGGCCATCGAGGCGCTGTATCGGGGGCTGGCGCAATGCGTACTGCAATGAGTAGCGCAATGCGTAGCGCGATGGGTGCCGCGATCAGTTCCGCGATGAGTCCCGCAATTAGTCCCGCTATGACTACCGCGATGCGCGCCGCATGAGCACCGAGCTGATCGGCTATCTAGCCGCCATCCTGACCACGTTTGCCTTCGTACCGCAGGCGGTGCAGGCCTGGCGCACGCGCGACACCGCTGGCATCTCGCTGCCCAAGTACGCGTTCTTCTGCACCGGCGTGGCGCTGTGGCTGGTGTACGGACTGCTGCTTGGCGCGTGGCCGATCATCATCGCCAATGCGATCACGCTCGCGCTGTCGCTCACCATCCTGGCGCTGAAGCTGCGCTACGGCTGAGCAAAAAAGAAACGGCGCCCGAGGGCGCCGCTCTTTCGCAAGTGCGATCCGTTTACTGCGGTGCCGGCAGCAGCGCGTTGATGCGCTGGGCGATCTGCGCATTGGCCGCGCGGGTCGGGTGGAACGAATCCCAGTACAGATACGAGTCAGGCTGCGCGCACACATTGACCGTGGTGCCGGCGACGCTGAAGCACGGCTGCGTCACGTTGGTCAGGCCGAAGCCTGCCGGATTGGCAGTGATCTGGTTGCTCAGTGTGAACAGATCGAGCTGATACAGATTGAGGCCCGGCCAGCCAGCGCTTTGCGAGGCAAGTGTCGCCGCCAGGTTCTGCGCAAAGGCACCTGACAGCTGCGTCGCACCGCCGATGGCCGCGGCGCCG
>JBIIZX010000248.1:0-5568 GCA_044346055.1 Burkholderiaceae bacterium
CACTTTGGCATCGGCGATCCTCGGTTGTCTGCAGGCCTCGTTCTCCTCTGACAACGCGCGTAAGCACGTGGCCGCTGACCTCATACTGGTGAAATATCCGGGCTAGCCGAATTTCGTGTGCGTCACCGGTCGTCGGAAGTACTGTGATCCGCGATCGTGCGAATGCCAGTCAGTTACGAAGAACTGCGGACGTTAGCCGCGCGACTGCGGGCGCTGCTCCGCGGCACTGCCTCCCAAGCCGTTCTCGAAGCCACATACCAAGCATGACCATCGACCCCGCTGACGACGGTGCCCGCATGAACTATGCCGGCACGATGAACTACGGCGACTACCTGCAGCTCGATGCCATTCTCAACGCGCAGCAGCCGCGCTCGCCGGACCCCAACGAGCTGCTGTTCATCGTGCAGCACCAGACCAGCGAGCTGTGGATGAAGCTGGCGCTGCACGAGTTGCGCGCCGCGCGCGGTGCGATTGCCGCCGGGGACATGCCGCCGGCGTTCAAGATGCTGGCGCGCGTGTCGCGCATCATGGAGCAGCTGGTGCACGGCTGGGACGTGCTGGCGACGATGACGCCGTCGGAGTACAGCGCAATTCGGCCGTACTTGGGGTCCAGTTCGGGCTTTCAGTCCTGGCCGTACCGCGCGATCGAGTACATGCTCGGCAACAAGAACGCCGCCATGCTCAAGCCGCACGCGCACCGTGCCGATATCCATCAGGAGCTGGAGTAGGCGCTAGCCGTGCCGTCGCTGTACGACGAGGCGCTGCGCCTGCTGGCGCGGCGTGGCTTTCCGATCGCCCCGGCCGTGCTGGAGCGCGACCTGCGAACCGGGCATGAGTCCGACGAGTCAGTCGAGCAGGCCTGGATCGCGGTGTACCGCGCGCCGCGCGAGCACTGGGAGCTGTATGAGCTCGCCGAGGAACTGGTGGACCTGGAGGACGCGTTCCGCCAGTGGCGCTTCCGCCATGTGACCACGGTGGAGCGGATCATCGGCTTCAAGCGTGGCACCGCCGGCACCAGTGGCGTGAGCTTTTTGCGCAAGATGCTCGACGTGGTGCTGTTTCCGGAGCTGTGGAAGGCGCGGACTGAGCTTTGAGTATCGAGAGCTGAGGATTGAGGATTGAGGATTGAGGATTGAGGATTGCGCGGTTCGTCGCTCCGTGAAGCGCCTACGTCACAAGTAGGTTGTGAAGGCTGACGATTGCGCTTCAGACCAGCCGAGAAGAAGGCGACACGAGTAACTCCGAAAGACGCAATCCGCAGCCCGCAGTCCGCAATCCGCAATCCGCAATCCGCAATCCGCAATCCGAGAACACCATGACTTTCATCAAGCAATACATCATCCGGCTGTCGCACTGCGATGCGACGGGCCAGGTCTTTTATCCCAACTACTTCCACATCTTCAATGCGCTGGTGGAAGACTGGTTCTATGAAGGCCTGGAGATCCGCTACGACGAGCTGCTGATGCAGCGCGGCCTGTCGCTGCCGACCGTCAAGCTCGAGACCACTTTCCTCGTGCCATCGCGCATGGGCGAGGTGGTGGACTTCTGGCTCACAGTCTCGCACCTGGGGCGAAGCTCCGTTCGCTTCACCATGGGCGTGAGCAAGGACGGTGAGGATCGAGTGCGCATGCACCGTGTAGCGGTTTGCGTGAGCCAGCGCGACCACAAGGCGATTCCGGTGCCGCAGGACCTGCGCGAGAAGATCCAGGAGTTCATGCGGGGCTGAACACCGGCTCGGCCTCCCCCAGACAGATCATTTCGCCGTTCGAATCTGATCGTCAAACAGACTAAACAAACCGGAGTCGGTCGCGCGAGGTGCCGTCGCGCTGCCGCTTGGCCAGCTCAGCTGCCTTCCGGCACCACGATCACGGGCCGCGACGCCGTCTGCAGCAAGCCACTCGAGACCGAACCGAGCAGCGCCTGTCCGATCGCGCCGAGTCCGCGCGGGCCGATCACGATGGCATCGGCGTCGACCTCGTCGGCACGGCGACAAATCTCGACCACGCTGTCACCCGTACGCACGGCCGCATCGACGCGCGCCGCAGTGGCCGCGAGCGCCTGTCGGGCGGCGTCGATCGCTGCCTCGCCGAGGTGCTGGCTCCAGTGGTCGAAGCGCTGCGCGGCCGCATCGAGCAGGCCTTCGAGCGGCGAGAACGCCGGCTGCACACTGAGCAGATCGATCGTGGCCTCGCCGAACTTCGACGCGATGCTTCCGGCCCAGGCCGCCGCGCGGAGGGAGGCCTCCGAGCTGTCGACGGCGACCAGCAGGCGCATGCGGCGGCCGAGGGCGGACGGGGGCCGCGCCTGGGGCCCCATCAGCCAGACCGGCACGCGGCTCGTCTGCGCGACGCGTAACGCCACCGAGCCAACCATCAGTCCCCGTACCGGGCTGTCGCCGCGGGTGCCGAGCGCGATCAGTTCGGCGCCGCCGCGCTCGGCCTCGTCGACGATCACGGCGGCCGGCGCACCGATGCGCACCAGCGCCTGCCACTCGAGCGCCGTGCTGGCGAACAGCGTTCGTGCGGGTTCGAGTCGCTGTGTCCCCCATTGCGCCAGCGCTTGCTCGACCTGGCCTGGCGCCAAGGCGGGCGGGGGGAACGGATGCGGCGGAGGCCGTACGGCTGCCAGCAACGTCGCCGCCAGTGGATGCTGCGCCCCGCCCTGCCAGCTGGCCCAGCAACGCGCCACGGCAAACGCGGTGTCGGAACCGTCGAAGGCGATCAGTACACGTAGCGGGGGCGACAAAATGATCTCCTTCGGTCAAGTGAGGTCCCTGCGGGCGGCAGCTGAACAGACACCATCGTTCAGCGCCTCCCGGCCTGGCGGATCAGTAGCAGCGGCGTGCTGCAGCGCGCCGCCACGCGCGTGGCCACCGAGCCGAGCACGGCCGACTTGAACAGGCCGTATCCGTGCGAACCCATGACCAGCAGGTCGAGCCGCATCTTCTTCGCGTACGCCGCGATCTCGTCGCCCGCGTTGTTGCCGGCGAGGCAGATCTCCGTGGCCGCCAAGCCGGACTTGGCGAGCAGTTTGCGCGCCGGCGCCAGCGTCTTCTCAAACGCGGCGGACTGCGCCGCCAGCACCTTCTGCGGCGAATACAGAGGCGCCGGCGCCTCGCCGAGCCCCGGGATCACAATCGACGAGAGGTCGGTCGCCACGTGGATCAGGTGCAGTGCCGGCTGTGTGCCGAACAGCTCGCGGAACTCCATCACGTAGCGGATCGCGGCCAGACCGTAGGCGCTACCGTCGAGCGCGATACCAACTGCCAGCGACTCGCGCGCAGGGGCACGCATGCCGCGTATGACGAGCAGCGGCGTACGGCAACCCGCGAGCACCGAGTTGGTCACCGATCCGAACAACAGGCCCTTGAAGGCCGAGTGGCCATGCGAACCCATGACCACCAGGTCGGCGCTGCCGGCAGCGGCAGCCACGGCGGCGCCGGGGCTGCCGACGACGTGCCGTGCCTGCGCCCGCACGCCGGCTTTCTTCAGAATCGCCAACGCCGGCTTGAGCACGCTCATGGCCTCGACCTCGTGGAAGTTCACCACCATCTCGCGGCCAACCGCGCGCGCTGCGCGCAGCGGGATCGCCAGTTGCACGTTGAGCAGTTCGACCTTGGGCTGCGCGCCGATCAGTATGCTGCGCGAAGCGACGAAGGACACGGCGGCGGTGCTGTGCGCACTACCATCGACAGGGATCAGGATTTTCATCAGGGGTCTCCGGGTTGGGGGTTCAAGTTCGGGATTCCATGCGTGCCCTGCGGCTGGTCGAATTCAGCCGAGCAGGCGTGCCTCCACGCGTTCGATGTCGGCGCGTGCGCCGAACAGCACGATCACATCGTCGCCTTGCAGCGCGGTGTCGGCTGGGGGGCTTTGTTCATGCCAACTTCTCCATCGTGTGTCCGAGCCGTTGCTCGCCTAGAGACGCTGCATGCCGAAGCGTCGCAGCACGGCCTTTTCCGCCTCGACCGCAAGGAACTTCACCACGCCGAGGCCGAGGATCAGCGCCCAGGACGTCGTGTCAAGCGCCACGGTTTTGAACATGAATTGCAGCGGCGGCGCATAGGTTAAGGCCAGTTGCAGCACGATCAGCGCCACGGCGGCCCACAGAGCGATGGGATTGGCGGTGAGCGTGTCGCGCGCCATCGAGTGAGCGACAAAGTGGCGCGAGTTGAACAGGTACACCAACTCGCCCACGACCAGCATGTTGACCGCCGCCGTGCGCGCCGCGTCCAGCGACTGACCGCGCGCCAGCTCCCATTCGAACACCAGGAAGGCCATGCCCATCATCAGCAGGCTGACGTAGACCACGCGCGCCAGCAGCAGCCGGGTGATCAGCGGCTCGGCCGGCGGCCGCGGCGGCCGCTGCATCACACCGGGCTCGGGCGGCTCGAAGGCGAGCGCGATCGCCAGCGTGACGGTGGTGACCATGTTGACCCACAGGATCTGCGCCGCGGTGACCGGCAACGCCACGCCGAGGAACACCGCGAGCAGGATCACGCCGGCCTCGCCGCCGTTGGTCGGCAGGATGAACAGCAGCGACTTCTTGATGTTGTCAAAAATGGTGCGGCCTTCGCGCACCGCGTGGTCGATGCTGGCGAAGTTGTCATCGGTCAGCACGAGGTCGGCCGCCTCGCGCGCCGCGTCGGTGCCCTTCTTGCCCATCGCCACGCCGATGTCGGCGCTCTTGAGCGCCGGCGCGTCGTTCACGCCGTCGCCGGTCATCGCGACGATGTTACCGCGGGAGCGCAGCGCGGCGATCAGTCGCAGCTTGTGCTCGGGGCTGGCGCGGGCAACGACGTCGGTGTGCTGGACTCGCTCGGCGAGCTGCGCCTCGTCCAGCTGCTCGATCTCGCGGCCGTCCAGTGCGTTCGCGTGCGCCAGGCCGAGTTGCGCGCCGATTGCCGCCGCCGTGACGCTGTGGTCGCCGGTGACCATTTTGACGTTGATGCCGGCGGTGCGGCAATCGGCAATCGCCTCGATCGCCTCTGGCCGCGGCGGGTCGATCATTCCGGCCAGGCCAAGCAGTGCGAAGCGCGGCGTGATGTCGGTCATCGCCAACGCGGTCGTGCCCGCCGGCATCGGGCCACGAGCCAGCGCCAACACGCGTTGGCCAGCGCGCGCGGCTGCCTCGATCTGCGCTTCCCAGTGCGCGTGGTCCAGTGGCACGCCATCGGCCGTGGTAGAGCACAGCGCCAGGACCTGCTCCGGCGCACCCTTCAGGTACACGCGTGCGTGACCGGCGTGGTCGTGATGCAGCGTGGCCATGTAGCGGTGCTCGGACTCAAACGGGATCACGTCCACGCGCGGCAGCGCTGCCTGCTCGGCGGCCGAGTCCAGCCCGGCCTTCAAGCCCAGTGCGAGCAGCGCGCCTTCGGTCGGGTCGCCAGTCAGGGTCCAGCTACCGCCGTCGTGGTGCAAGTGGGCGTCGTTGCACAGCAGCGCGCAGCGTGCAAATTCGGCGAGATCGTCGGCCTCGGCATCAACCGCGGCACCGTCTTGCGTGAAGCCGCCCTCGGGGGCATAGCCGGCACCGTCCACGTGCAGCGTTCGGCCTGGCAGCGCCGCA
>JBIIZX010000249.1:0-5546 GCA_044346055.1 Burkholderiaceae bacterium
CCCCGCGGCTGACACCCAGACTCAGCAGCGCAGCAATGCACCGGTTACACCATCAGAAACGCCCAAATGGCACGGTCACTTGCTCCACCAGGCCCATACAACAGTGACTGGTGAAACATCCGGGTTAGGGCGGAAACGGTTGTTCTCGGCCCAGTTCTGCCAGCCGGCGGCAATCGGATCGATGACGTCGTGGCAGATCGCGCAGCCGGGGTTATCCATCACGGGCACATTGAAGCGCGTGCCATCTTCGATCGGACGCGCGGCCAGGGCTGTCACGTCGGTAGCAAGGAACTGACTGGCCATCATGTTGACGCGATGGCGATTGCGGTTGGTCGGCGTGGTCGGGAAGCTGTCGAGCCAGGCGTGCGTCGACAGCACACCCGCGTGCTCGCGCGTGGGGATCTGCGCCACGCGCCACTCGTTCACGTTGGTGGGATCGGCAAACGCCTCGCCGTTGACCAGCTGCGCACCGAGAAACTGAGCGAGCACAGGATTCACGACGGTGTAATTGCCTTGCACCACGTCGGTCCAGGGACGGTTGCCCTTGACGACGAACTTGACGAACTCGACCGGCTCGCGACGCAAAGCGGCATCGAACGCCGCCGCCTGCCCGCCGACGTTGGCAAGAGTCGGGAAGTCTGCGGTCGACAGGCCCCGATCACCACCGCGCGTAATGATGCGATTGGTCAGGAACACGCTCATCGCCGACTCTTCCAGGAAGCGGTCGAAGGCCGGACCATTCAAGTAGGTTGCCACCGTGGTGCGCACGGCGGCATCGCCGCCGCGGGCGACCGCATCGGCTTCGGTCGCCGTGGGGTTGCGGCCGGCGAACAGCAGCGCGACCTTGGCCAGGCGCTTGACGCTGTCGGCCTGTGCGACGCCGTTCCAGTAACTGCGCACGACTTGCGGCGGCAGCGGCGCGAGCGACTCGCCGATCGGCGGCAGCGACACGGGCGGTGCGCTGGACCCTGGGTCCATCGGCGGGGGAGCGCCCATCGGGGGCGCGTCAGCAGGCGGCGCACCGACCGGCGGTAACGACGGGTTGGTGGCGGCCGCAGCGGCCTCTGGGGTGCTGTTGGAGACAGTGCTGTCGCCGCACGCGGCCAGCAAGACCGCGGCCGCAACACCGGCGACCGACGCACGGCGAAGCTGGATACCACCGCCCTTGATGCTTCTCATGATCTCTTCCTTTGGCTGAAGCAGTTTCAACGCTGGACGGATACTGAGCGACGGCGCCTGCGAACTCACTCCGGCGTACGGATGAAGGCTCCAATCGCCTGCAACGTTGCGCTATCTGTTCGGATGAGCCCCCGCTCAGAGGAGAAACGGTGTTCTCCAGGCGGTCTGGATACCCTGCGGCATCCCGTGGGGTAATGCGTCCGCAGCGTGCGATTCACCCACTGAAAAGCAACAAGACGCCTCCGGACGGGAAGCGTCTGCCTACGGGATGGCAAAAAAGGCCCTTGAGTGGCGCAAGAGCGCTGAGGACGATCTGCTGACCGAGTCCGGCGCGGAGACACGACGACCCTGCGCCGCATCACGCGCACAGCACGCCGACCTGCTGACGCGATCAACGAGGTCCAGGAAGTTCTTCGTCCAGTCAGCGGCAGCCGCCAACCGTTAGCGGCGAAGATTCTCGCTAGGGCGTGACGACCGCTTGCGTCTTGGTGGCGGCAGCCGGCAAGGGACTGCGCGCCTGCAGGAAGCGCAGGTACGAGATCATGAATGCCTCGGTCTGCTCAAAGTGCGGCATGGCACCGGTGGGCATCGGCTCGAACAGCCAGTTGTCGCGCGCGCGCGCCCAGTCGGCGCCGCTGAAATTCTTGAAGTCGCCGCGCGTGGCGTGCGGCACCCATACCGGCAGGCGCAACTGCTCGTAGACGTTGCGAATGTCACGCGCAAAAAGTCGCGCCGACAGAAATGCCAGCGGTGCGTGCTGGGCGCCCGGCTGATGTGTGGACAGGTAGTCGTACTCGACCATCGCCTCGTCTACGTCCTTCCTGCCAAAGGTGCGTTGCAGGAAGTAGCGGATGCTGGCCTTGCTCGTGAGAGCGTCAAACAGCACCCGGCTCCACAGCGGCACGCTGAGGACGGACAGCATCGCGGGCACTTCGCGCGATGTGCCCGCTGCTCCCTCGTACAGGGGTGCCGCCGAGGAGAACCCGGTCGGTGTGACCAGCGCAAGCGTGGCAAAGCGCGCCGGCGTTTGCATGGCCGCACGCGCGGCGAACTCGCTGGCGAGCGAGACCGCCAGCACGTCGATCGCGCCCTCGCCATGTTCGGCGGCGACGACGTCGAGCATGTCGTGCACGGCGTCGACGTAGAGCGGGATGGTGTAGTCGCGCGCACCGCGCTCGGAAAAACCGAAGCCCGGCAGGTCGGGGGCGTAGACGCGGCGCGTTGCCGCGAACGCCTCGTACACCGGCTTGACCTCGTAGGCCGACGCGGCGGCGTTGATGCTGTGGATGAGCAGCACCGGCGGCGCGCTGCGTGGCCCGGCCACGTAGTAGCTCAGGCGGCCGGCCTGGCCGCGATGCTCGAGCCGATCACCCGAGAGCGCATTGGGAAGCGGCAGGTTGTGCGACACGAAGGCCATGATGCTGTAGCCGACTCCGGAGAGGGCTGTGAGGGCGCCAAGGCCGGCAGCACGGCGCAGCGGCGGGCGGCGTGGCGAGACGTCGGACATTGGCAGACCGGACAAGGCTAACAGGAGAGCGTTGATGGGCTTTGGTGGGCGCCGGCAACCAAGCCGACGCTCACGCCAACAATGACGTTCTCCGTGGGGAAAGCAAGCTGCGCGCGATGCGGCGTTGGGTGCCGACACGCCGTAGTGCGGCCGGTCGCAGGCAGCGGGGTGCGGGCGCCACGGGCCAGCCTTGCCTCTAGGATCCGATCTGTCTTCGAGAACCGGGCTTAGAGCGCCAGGCTTCGAGGATCGTCCTTCGACAATCAGCCTTGGAGATGTGGCCGTCTAGATCCGACCTTCTTCCACCGCGTGGCACGCCGCCTGGCTCTCGCCGGCCGCATGCGAGTACAGCCGCAGCACCGGCGCCTCGCTCTTGCAGCGGGCATTGGCATGCGGGCAGCGCAGATGAAAGGTGCAGCCGTTGGGCGGATTGAGCGGATTGGGGACCTCGCCGGCCACCGGCGTACGCGCGCGGCCGGTCATCTCCAGATCGGGAATGGCATCGAGCAGCATGCGCGTGTACGGATGCCGCGGCGCGGCGAACAGCGTCTTCTTTGGCGCCAGTTCGACCAGCTTGCCCAGGTACATGACGCCAACGCGGTCGGAGATATGACGCACCACTGCGAGATTGTGCGAGATGAAAAGATAGGTGAGGCCGAGCTCGCGCTGCAAGTCTTTCATCAGGTTGAGCACCTGGGCCTGCACCGACACATCGAGCGCGCTGGTGGGCTCGTCGCAGACGAGAAACTCAGGGTGCGTGGCCAGTGCCCGGGCGATCGACAGGCGCTGGCGCTGTCCGCCGGAGAACTGGTGCGGGTACTTCACCTTGTCGGCCGGCGACAGGCGCACCAGCGTGAGAAGCTCGTCGACCCGCTTGAGCACCTCGTCCTTGCTGCCGATGCCATGCGTGCGCAGCGGCTCGGCAATGATGTCGGCCACGCGCCAGCGCGGATTGAGGCTGGCGTACGGGTCCTGGAAGATCATCTGCAGCTTTTGCCGCAGCCCGCGGCCGCTGGGCGAATCGATCTCGCGCAGGTCGCGGCCAAAGAACTCCACCTGCCCGTGGGTGGGCCGATACAGCCCCACCAGCAGGCGCGCGATCGTGCTCTTGCCGCAGCCCGATTCACCGACCAGCGCCAGCGTCTCGCCGCGCTTGATCTCGAAGCTCACGCCATCTACGGCGCGCAGGATCGAGCGGCCCTTTTTCTCCAGCACGCGGTTGAGCCACGGCGGCGACACATCGAAGGACATGGCGATGTCCTTGGCCTTGACGATCGCCTCCTCCGCCGCCGGGGCCGGCGCGACGGGCTTCAACACCGCGCTCATGCCGCCGCCCGTCCAGCCGTGGCGTCGTGCAGCCAGCAAGCGGCCTCCGACTGCCCGGCGGGCAAGAGGTCCGGGCGATCAACGGTGCAGCGTGGCACTGCGCTGGGGCAGCGCGGGTTGAATGCGCAGCCGGTGGGAATGGCGGTGAGCCGCGGCATGCTGCCCTCGATCTGCGTGAGCCGCTCGGCCTCCGAGGTCATGCTCGGGATCGAGCCCATCAGGCCCTTGGTGTACGGATGCTGCGGGCGATGGATCACATCGGCTACCGGACCAATCTCGGCCACGCGGCCGGCATACATGACTGCCACGCGATCGGCGGTCTCGGCAATGACGCCCATGTCGTGCGTCACCAGCATGACCGCGGTCTGCTTCTCGCGGCACAGGATCTTGATCAGCGCAATGATTTGCGCCTGAATCGACACGTCCAGCGCGGTGGTGGGCTCATCGGCGATCACCAGCTTTGGCTCGGCGGCCAGCGCCAGCGCAATCACCACGCGCTGGCGCATGCCGCCGGAAAACTGGTGTGGATAGTGGTCGATGCGACGGTCGGCGGCGGGAATGCCGGTGGATTCGAGCAGCGCGAGCGCGCGCCGCCGGGCCTCAGCCTGCGAAACGTGCAGGTGCGTGGTGATGGTCTCGACGAGTTGCTGCCCCACTGTGTAGAGCGGATTGAGCGAAGTCAGCGGGTCCTGGAAGATGGCCCCGATCTCGCGGCCGCGCACTTTACGCATCTCGTCGGGCGGCAGGTTGTCGATGCGCAGGCCATTGAGCTTGACCTCGCCGGCGGCGATGCGCCCGGGCGGCTCGAGCAGCCCGATGATCGCCGCACCGGTGAGGCTCTTGCCCGCGCCCGATTCGCCCACCACGCCAAGCACCTCGCCCGGCGCAATGGAAAACGACACATCGTCCACGGCGAGCAGCGTGCCCCGCCGCGTCGGAAACTCGATGCGCAGGTTGCGGACTTCCAGCAGCGGCGGTTTGCTCATTGGTCCAGTGTTTGAGGTCAGCCCAGTGTCACCACTTGACGCCGCAGCCGGCAATCGGCTCGCTGAAGTTCACCCGCGGCTCGAAGTCCTGCGACAGCGAGTTCGCCTTCCTTGCCTCAAGGAAGTAGCGCGTGCATGGTTGCACGTCGAGCTTGAGCGTGCGCTGCTCGCCAAAGCGGAAGCCGGCAGTCGAGGGCCCCTGCACCACGATTTCACGCAAGCCGGGGTCCACGCGCACCGGCGCGCCGGGCCGCTCGATGAAGCTGGTGCCGTCGACCGAGATGACGAGGACGTCAAAGGTGTTCAGCTCAGCCCGCAGCCAGCGCTGCCCGGTGAGCTGGGAAAAGGTCTGTGACGTTGCGCAGCCGGCCAGCAGGGCGCTGGCGGCCAGCAGCGTGGGAGCAAGGACGTGTCTCATGTGGATCTCCGTGCGCCGGTCAAAACCGGCGAGATGTTGTGAATGAAAGAGTCATACGTTGAAGGCTTAGCCAGCTACGGCGGCCCCGAGTCATGCGTGCACATTCGTGAGGGTGTGGGCGAAGCGTTGA
>JBIIZX010000250.1:0-5513 GCA_044346055.1 Burkholderiaceae bacterium
TGGCTGGGTCCCGCAGCGCACAGGCAATGGAAACTTCTAAGCCAGAGTGCACCTCGACTCGAGGTTCACTCCAACCCCGCGCCAAATCCATCAGCACCGACCGTACTTTTGTCATCGGTCCCTCAAAAACCACTCCAAAAGATATTGAATTCGTTCTGATGCGTCTGCCGCTGCACAGGAACTAGATGCCAGCTGCTGTATCACTACGCGGCGATCGTGGAGTTCGTGACGCCGGCGGAGATCGTGCCGACCTCAATCGACCCGGACGACGACGCAGTGCTGGCCTGCGCGCTGCCGGCAGGCGCGGACCTCATCGTCTCGGGCGACCCGGATCTGCTGAACCTCAAACGGTTCCACGGCATGCCGATCGTGTCGCCAAGAGAGGCCGTTACGCGCAGCGCCGCCTGACCGAGGGCAAGACCCGGCCCTCGTGACTCCGCAGAAGTAAATCGAGCACGGCCCCCTTTTGTCGGTTGCTCACTAAAGGCCGAGTGCCATTCGACGAAGTGGATGATCGGTCGCGAGCTCAGATTCGGACCAGGCAGTCACACTACGCGGTGCCATCGCTAGGGCCTGTTCAAGGACTTCAGGCGTTGTCGAACCGACCGGCGCGTCCAACACCAAGTCCATAGCCGAGACCGGGTCTGGACAACTCGCGCAAAACAGCAACAACTGCTCATTGATCTGTTCGGAGGTGAGCCTCTTACCAGCCGGTTCAAACACGCAATCCAAGGCAGCCAGCATCTCTGCCCGGTCTAGTTTCTTCGCCATGACAACCTCCGACCGCTAGTTGTGAAGCCCGTAGTGCACCTTTGGTGAGACGATCCGAAGATTGCTCAGGTCGTACACAGGCCCACCGGAAGCGACCGTTTCCATGTGGTGCAGATTGAAGCGCATGCCACCATCTGATGCATTCGTCTGATACGCGCGGGGCGCAAACGGTGCATTGCCCTCCGTCATCTGTGCACGAGACGCCCGACCGAACCCAGCGCTGAGCTCTGAGTCAGCGGCGACCGTGCGCCATAAGGCCGAACGCAGGTCATCAAATCGACTGAAGGTTTGCCCGTCGAGTTGCCGCGCGACCTGCAGTGGAATCGGCGTAGGCACGCCGGCATCCAACCAGCGCCCTGAGGCCGCGACCAAGTCATCGCCGTAGGTGACGACACCCGGCGTAGTCCGCGCCGATAGCCTAAGCGGAAGGGGATTCGAATACAGCGTTCCCGCAGATCCGGGGTTCAACTCGATGCTGTAGTTGCCGTACTTTGTCAACCCCGCGCCCAATGCCACTTGTGTGAGCAGCGCGCCACCGGCCTGAGCTTGGTTGTCGTAGCCGAACAGTGGCGTGGTGTTGTATGCGCCGGCCTGTCTGAAGCCTGCGAACGCACCCTCCCCGGCACCGAGTCTCTCGGCCAGCAGGCTGTAGCCGCTCAGACTTGTCTTCACCAGATTAGTTACGCCGTTGAAGGCCTCGGGACCGAAGTTGACAATCGACTTCAAGCCACCGACTACCGACTGCTCTGGGTTGTTGTAGACCGCGACTGACTGGTCTGCCAGGCTGTAGCCCACGTTACCCAGCGTGTGCATGGCCTGGCCGGTCAAGTACCTGAGAAAACTGCCTGCGCTCACACCCTTGTCGGAATATCGGCTCCAGTGCGAGTTCATCGAGGCCCGGGCCTCTGCCAGCGATGAATGCGTCGCTGCGTCGGTCGCTCCCCGCGCGCTGCTAGCCGCATACCGAGCGTTCTGATCGGCAATGGCCGAGTTCTGGTAGCGACGTATCTCAGCCGCGTTCTCTGTTTGCAGCCGCGCCTCAGCCAACTGCGCGATCTGCGCCTTGTCCTGTTCCGGCACGGTGCGCCCGAGCACCTCAAACTCCTTGACCTGATGCTGGCTGAGAACAGAAGGCAAACGCGCCGCAGCCGAACCTGCACGAGTCTCGTCGCGCACGGTCGGGCTCGCCATCGATCCTGTGCCTTCCAACACGGCGTTCGGATTGCTGATCAGCGCCCGCGCCAACTGTGCGACGGCCGCCGGGCCCCCGCGCAGCGCCTGGCTCACCCGCTCCTGCAGCGCGCTGACCTCATTCGGGAACCTTTCTTCCAAGCCCGAGCAGAGCCTCGCCACCAGGGCCATCGTGCTGGCGCGTATATGTTCGCTCCGCGCTTGGGGATCCCTCGCAAGTTGTGCAGCGACCCCCAGCAGAACCGTCCCAACCCGACGGGCGGCCCCCGAGACATCGGCAGCCGGGATCATCCTCCCAAGCTGGGAGCCGCCTTCACCCGCGTAGGCCCGGGCAATCGCCGGGTAAGTGCCAGGAACCCACGGACCAGGCACGCCAGCCGCACCCAGCGCTTGCGGTGTCACGTCCGGCACCGCGCCAGTCTGCAGCGAGAACCCGCCCCGGCTCATGCCCTGCGCAACCCGCCCGTGCCCCGGGCAACACGTTCAGAAACAACCCCGGGACGCACGCGGCGCGCGCGCCCCCGGGCTCGCCGTCGTTCTTGGCATGACGACTCAACGCTGCACCGCCGGCTCGGCCGCAGTGGATCCCACCCAGCCGCACCGTGCGCGCGCCGACGCCAACCCGCGACCGACGCCGCCAAGGGCGCTGACCCAGAGGATGTCCACGCGTCCTGCGTCAAAGGCAGCAGCAGTTGCAACACACTCATCGCCAACCACCCCGACGATCACATTTCGACGCCATGACCAGTTATTCGCCAAAAAGCCGCGCTACCGCATATCAATGGCGGCGTTAGCCCGGTTCGGCATTTCGGTGGCTGTAGCGAAACTAACACGACTACCAAATCCACCGACGAACTTGAACGCCCAGCCACTTCCAGCGAGGGTTGATCCCGAAGGGCCGCGTGCGCGGCTCGTTCTGGGGGGGGGGCCGGGGAGTCGAATCAGACGCGGCCCTACGCCATAAGGCGGAACGCAAGTAATCAAATCGACTGAAAGTTTGTCCTTCGAGTTGTCGCGCGACCTGCCGATGGCTGTAATGCTACGCAGTTGCCGTCAAGCAGTTGCGAGCTTGACCTCGTGAAGCCCGCCCAACCGCACCGCCCGATCCACCTGCCGCACCGTCTCGGGCCGGTGGCTCACGATCACTAGGCCCAGGCCGATCGAACGCAGTTGGGTCGTGATCTGCTGCTCCAGGCCGAGGTCCAGCTGATCGAACGCCTCGTCCAGGAACAGCACATGCGGCTTCCGGTACAGGGCGCGCGCCAGCAGGATGCGCTGCTTCTGCCCCGTGGACAGCGCATGGCCCATGCTGCCGACGATGGTGTTGTATTGCATCGGCATGGAATCAATGTCGCGATCGATCATCGCAACCTTGGCACAGGCGCGCACGAGCTGTGGGTCATGTTTGGGGTCAAAGAAGCTGATGTTGTCTTCAATGGTGCCGACAAAGAGCTGGTCCTCGGCCATCACCACGCCAAGCCGCGCGCGGTAGGCACCGCGGTTCCAGTCGCGCAGGTCGCGGCCGTTGATCATCAGCTCGCCTTCGGTGCGGTCGAGCAGGCCGACGATGACCTTCACCAGCGTGGACTTGCCGCTGCCGCTGGGGCCGATGATCGCTACCGACTCGCCCGGCCGCACTGAAAAGTCCACGGCGCGGAACACGTAGCCCTCGGGCCCGTAGGCGAAGCCGAGGCCCTTGGCCTCGATCTCCAGGTCGCCGGCGGGCGGCTCGGCGGGGCCGACGCTGACGTTTTCGGGCGTTGCCAGCGCAATGTCGGCAATCCGCTCGGCATGCAGGTCGAGCATGCGGAACTCGATGGCCTTGTCGACCAGGTTGTTCACGCGCGTGAGGAACAGCAGCTTGAACGCCAGGAAGCCGAACAGCATGCCGACCGAAAACTGTCCCTTCATCACCAGCAGCGTGGCAATCCAGATCACCGCCACGTTCTCAATGCCGAAGACGAACCCGTTGGCGGCCTTGTGCGCGATCACGAGCTTCTGGCCGGTGACGTTGGCATTGGTGTGGTCGACCACCAGGTTCTGATAGGCGGCGCGGCGCTCGCTCTCGCGCATATTGAGCTTGATGGCCATCATGCCGCGCAGCGTCTCGATGAAGTGCGTGGCGCTCTTGGCCTCGTGCACGATCTGCTCATCGGTGGCGCGCCGCTGCGGGCCGTAGAAGATCCAGCGCGCCAGGCCGTAGAGCAGGGCGGCGGCGATCACGATCAGCGTGAGCTGCGCGCTGTACCAGAACATCACCGCCAGCGTGAGCACGACCATCAGGCCGTCGACCAGGGTCTCGAGGAAGGTGAGTGTCAGCGTGCGCTGAATGGCGTCTACGCTCCTGAAGCGCGAGACGATGTCGCCGATGTGGCGCTTCTCAAACCACGCCAGTGGCAGCCGCACCAGTTGCGCGAACAGCGTGTCGAGCAGCCGCAGGTTGATCTGCGTTGACAGGTACACGCCGAGCCAGGCGCGCACGGCGGTGGTGGCCACGGTCATCAGCACCAGCAGCCCAAAGCCCAGGCCGAGCACGGTAAGAAGGTCCTGGTCGCGGCCAACGATCACGCGGTCGACTACCAGCTGCACAAAAAACGGTGCGGCCACCGCAAACACCTCGAGCACCAGTGATAGCAGCAGCACCTGCGTGATGGCACCCTTCATGCCGCCCGCGGCGCTGAGCAACTGCCACGCGTTGATACTCTCGCGCTCGTCTTGCTCGACAAAGCCTTGCGCCGGCTGCAGCTCCATCGCGATGCCGGTGTAGTGCTTGGAGGCTTGCTCCAGCGTCAGCACGCGCTTGCCGCGCGCCGGGTCGTTGACGTGAATCTTGCTGCCGGTGGCTTTCGTCAGCACCACAAAGTGGTTCATGTCCCAGTGCAGGATCGCCGGCAGGCGTAGCTGGCTGAGTGCCGTCAGCGGCACCTGTACGCCGCGCGCCGACATCTTCATGCTGTCGGCAATCATCGCGATGTTCTTCAGCGTGACGCCACGCATCGAGGGCGACAGCCGCACGCGCATCGCCGAAAGATCCGTGCGCAGTCCGTGAAAGCTCGCCACCATCGCCACGCAGGCGATGCCGCACTCCGGGGCTTCGGATTGGAGGATGAGGGGGACGGCGCGGGTGAACATCAGATCAGCGCGGGTGGCGCCGAGGATTTGGGCCCCGGCCTGCGCCGGGGCGACGTGGCGGCGGGGCCGCAGTGTGGCAGCCCGGCGGGACGGTGAGTCGGTAGGGCGGGGCAGGACCTCAGGGGTGTCATCCCCGCGCAGGCGGGGATCCAGTGACTTGCTGTGCCGAAGTGGATCCCCGCTTGCGCGGGGATGACACCCAAGAGCGGGCGAGCGTTGTGCTGATCAGCTCGCGTCGTCCTCGCGCAGGCGAAGACGCGGCGTGGTTGCATGACCCTCGTCGCTCCGGCGCAGGCCGGGGCCCAAGCTTGCGAGGCTCGGTCCTCCAACGCGCGGCGGTTTTTCATCTGGCGCCACCCAAGCGCGTCCGCAGCTCGAGCACGGGTTCGAACACCCATTCGAACACCGTGCGCCGCTCC
>JBIIZX010000251.1:0-5493 GCA_044346055.1 Burkholderiaceae bacterium
GCGAGCGGCGCTGAGTGTGGCGCTGCTTGGCCAGTGTCTTCAGCCGATCACGCAGCAGCTTCACCCGGGCCGAGATCAGCCGGCGGTCCAGTTCGATCTGCTTCTCGCCAGGGCCGCCGGTCTTGCCAAGGCCACCACGCTGGCGCTCCAAGTGGGTCCAGCCGCGCACCAGGCGGGTGGACAGGTGCTCCAGTTGCGCCAGCTCGACCTGCAACTTGCCCTCGCGCGTCTTGGCGCGGCGGGCAAAGATGTCCAGGATCAGCGTCGAGCGATCCAGCACCGGCACCTTGAGCAGTTGCTCGAGGTTGCGCTGCTGCGCGGGTGACAGCGCGACGTCAAACAGGACGATGCCGGCGCCGGCAACTTTCAGCTGCGTGCCGATCTCTTCGGCCTTGCCAGCACCGATGAAAAAGCGCGGGTCCGGCTTTTCGCGCCGGGCGCTCAGGCTACCGCGCACGCTGTAGCCGGCCGATTCGGCCAGCTGCTGCAACTCGACGAGTGCATCACGATTGTCGGCCGCGCTGCTGCGGCCGAGCGCAACGCTCACGAGCAGTGCCTGCTCGGTGGGCACTGCGCGCGAGGTTTCAACTTGGAATACGGTCAGGTTGTGGGCTCCGCGTTCAGGTTCACCGGCCGGGCAGGGACCACGGTCGAGATGGCGTGCTTGTAGACCATCTGCGTCACGGTATTGCGCAGCAGGACGACGTATTGATCGAAGGACTCTATCTGGCCCTGCAGCTTGATGCCGTTGACCAGGTAGATCGAGACCGGGACGTGCTCTTTGCGCAGGGCATTGAGGAACGGGTCTTGTAGGAGTTGCCCTTTATTGCTCATTGTTCGCTCCGGTTTGTTGTGCGCGGCGCTCAAGGGCGCACCGCGCGTGTTGCCACCCAAGAGGGCGGACACATCATTGCCGGTTAGATGGCAGCGTCGGAAGAAAATTCAATGTAAATGAAAAGACCGGAGGGCGCTATCGCGCGCGCCCCTGCCTTTGGATGGCGATCAACGACGGCGGCGCTTGTCGTCGGCGTCGACGTAGGGATTGGTATTGGTGCGGAACTCGATGCGCAGCGGTGTGCCGGCCAGGTCAAAGGTTTCGCGGAACCAGCCCTCGAGGTAACGGCGGTAGGCGTCGCCCACATGCGCCAGGGCGTTGCCATGGATGACGATCACGGGCGGGTTGTGGCCGCCCTGGTGCGCATAGCGCATCTTGGGGCGGCCGCGCCCGGCGCGTGGCGGCGGTTGGCGCTCCACCGCGGCATACAGGGCGCGGGTGAGCTTAGGCGTCGATAACTTGGCAAAGGCGGCACGATGGGCAGCGGAGACGGAGCGCATGACCGCGGCAAGGCCCGTGCCCTTGCGGGCCGAGATGAAGTGCATGCGGGCCCAACGCAGGAAGTGCATCTTGCGCTCGAGTTCGCGCTTGATCTGGTCACGGTGGTAGGCATCCAGCCCATCCCACTTGTTGACCGCGACCACCAGCGCGCGGCCCGACTCCAGGATGTAGCCGGCGATGTGCGCATCCTGGTCGGCGATCTCGTTGGAGCCATCGAGCAGCAGTACCGCCACGTTGCACTGCTCGATCGCCTGCAGCGTCTTGACCACCGAGAACTTCTCGACCGTCTCGAACACCTTGCCCTTGCGTCGCAGCCCGGCGGTGTCGATGAGCTGGAACGACTGCTCGCCATATTCGAAGTCAACCGCGATCGCATCACGCGTGGTGCCAGGCTGGTCAAAGGCGATCATGCGCTCCTCGCCCAATAGCGCGTTGATCAGCGTGGACTTGCCCACGTTGGGCCGTCCCACGATTGCCACCTTGATGCGCCTGGGCGCGCTTTCGTCGATCTCCGGCTCGGGCTCTGGCTCGGGAAAGGTCGCCAGCACCTCGTCCATCAGCGCCGCCACACCGTCGCCGTGCGCGGCCGAGATGGGGTTGGGGTCGCCCAGGCCCAATTCGTGGAACTCGGCGGTCGCCTCCGGTGGCAGGCCCTCGGCCTTGTTGATCGCAAGGACCGGTCGCTTGCCCGCGCTGCGCAGCCGCTCGGCGATCCGGCGATCCTGCGCGGTCAGGCCGTCGCGCGCGTCCAGAACGAACAGGATCACGTCGCTTTCAGCAATCGCGGCCTCGGCCTGCTCGGCCATTTCCTTGACCACGCCTTCAGCCGCCACCGGCTCGAAGCCGCCGGTGTCGATCACGACATAGGGAATCGGGCCAATACGACCCTGACCATAGTGACGATCGCGCGTGAGGCCGGGAAAGTCCGCCACCAGCGCCGCGCGCGAGCGCGTGAGGCGATTGAACAGGGTGGACTTGCCGACGTTCGGGCGCCCAACGACGGCAACGATGGGTTTCATCGATTCAACTTCAGGCCGAGGGCTCTTTGAGTCAGCGTCATGCGGATTCAGGCAAGGCGCCGCTCAGCGTCGCAGTTCAATACGATCGAGCCTGCCGGACTGCGTCTGCACGATGACGCTGTCCGCCCACACCTGCGGCGGCGCGACGATCGCGCTGCTGTCAACACGCACCCGCCCCGCAAACTCGCCGGTGGCCGGCCGCAGGTAGTGCAGGTAGCCCTGGAAGTCACCAACGATCACCGCGGCGGACACCACCGCCGGCGAGGTCAGGCTGCGATAGGCAAGCTGGGTGTTGCGCCACACGCTCGCCCCGTTGCTGCGCTCATGCGCAACTACTGTATCGCCGCCATCGATACCATACACGCGGTCGGCGTCCATCGCCACGCCGGCACCGGCTGGCACGTCGCGCGCCCAGCGCAAACTGCCATTGGAGTTATCAACGCAAGTGAGCCGTCCCTGGAAGGCCGCAGCGCACAGGTCACGGCCATCCACCGCGACGGTGCCCACGACATCGGTCAGGCGCTCGACTTCGGTAGTGCCCTTGGGCTCGGCAATCGATGCTTCCCAGCGCGTGGCGCCGTTGCTCAGCGACAGCGCGACGACGCGGCCACCGGGCAGCGGCACCACCACGGTGTCGCCGGCAAAGGCCATGGCGCTGGTGGCACGCAGGGTCAGTGGCGGCACCGCGCGCGAGAACGTCCAGCGCCGCTTGCCACTGTCGATATCAAAGGCGTTCACGCGGTGGTCGGTCGAGCGCACGATGACGACACCTCGCCCCACCAGGGGAGCGGCCCGCACGTCGCTCGATACTTGCGCCTTCCAGCGCTGCTTGCCTTCGGCATCGAACACGATCACTTCGCCGCGCGGCGTGCCAACGGCCACGGCAAAGCCGTCCGAGCCTACGCCTGCCGTGACCTTCTCGCCGACGTTGATCTGCCACACCACGCGCCCCGTGTCCGGGGCCACACGCACCAGGGCGCCATCACCGGAGACCGCATAGATGGCATTTTCGAGTACCGCCGGCTTCAGCGGCGCCTTGCGCGCGTCGCCCACTGTCACTGACCAAGCGCTGCGCGGCGTCAGGGTGGCGCCCTTGATCTCCTGCAGCTCGGCTGGCTTGGGCCGCGTGCTCTTGGAGGAACAACCGGCCAGCGTCGTTGCCGTCAGCGCCAGCGCCAATGCCAGGCCGAGCAACGGGCGGGACGTGAGCGGACGGCGCGCCGACGTTGAGGATTGAACCATCAGTGTTCCGAGTGAAAAGGCTGAGAGGCAGCGCTGCCCATCAAGATGTGGCCGTCGGCGGCAGGGCGTCGAGCTTCAGTTGAATGATGTTGCGCAGCGGGTGCTGTGCATCGGCCTTGGCGATGGCCTGTTGCCAGGCAGCGCGCGCTTCGACCGGTTTGCCCTGCGCCAGCAGGATGTCGCCACGACGATCAGCGAACGCGGTCGCATGCGCCGCCGGCACCTCACCGGTCACGAGCTTCAGTGCCTCGTCGTAGGCCTTTTCATCGAGCAGCTCACCGGCCAGCCGCACCCGCGCAATCAGCGTAAATTCAGGATGGCCCGACTTGTCGATGACCCAGCGCAACTGCGCCTTGGATGCAGCCAAGTCACTGGACTCATGGTTGGCGCGGGCTGCATGCAGCGCCGCCATGGCGGCATACACGGTGCGCGGATAGCGCTCCAGCAGCGTGCCCGCGACCTCCTTGATCTTGCCGACATTGTTGACGTCGACCGCCGACTTCATCTCGTCGTACAGCACGCCCGCCTGCGCGGCCTCGCGCCGCTCGTACCAACGCCAGCCGTTGTACGCGGCAATGGCCAGCAGCACCAGCGTGGCCGCGGTCAGCACGAGGTTGCCGTACTTCTCCCACCACGCCTTCATCGAGGCGAGTTGTTCCTGTTCCTGCAGGTCGTATGCCATGAGTCCCCTACTGCCCTAGCGTCTGTGTGTTGTCGCTCTATGCGTCGTTGGTTGATGTGTTGCTGCCGAGCCTTTCGTCGCTGGTTGCAATCAGGGCATCGACCAGCGCGTCACCCAGGGCCTCGAGCGCCAGGGTGGTCTGCTGCGCAAAGGGCTGCGACCCATTAGGCTGCGACCCATAGGGCTGCGATGAATCGGCAGCACGCAGCGCCTTGACAGCCGCGGTGCCGGCGGCCAGTTCCGCCTCACCCAAGATGACTGCGTACGCAGCGCCGCTCGCGTCGGCCTTCTTCATCTGCGACTTCATGCTGGCCTCCCCTGCGTGCAGGACGACATCGAGCCCTGCATCGCGCAGCCGCTCGGCCACAAGAAAGGCGCTCGTCTGCGTTGCGCCGCCCTGGTGCAAGACGTAGACGTCGGTCGTCGCCCCGGCCGTTGCCGTGCCCGCTTCCTTGATCAGCTCTATCACGCGTTCCATGCCCATGCCGAAGCCAATGCCCGGTGTCGGCTTGCCGCCCATACGCTCGATCAGCGGGTCGTAGCGGCCGCCGCCGCACAGCGTGCCCTGCGCGCCGAGGGCGTCGGTGATCCATTCGAACACCGTGAGGTTGTAGTAGTCGAGTCCGCGCACCATGCGTGGATTGACTGTGAACTCAATGCCGGCCGCGCGCAGCAGGGCCTGCAGGCTCTCGAAGTGGTTGCGCGAGGCCTCGCCCAGGTACTCGGTGATGCGCGGCGCGCCGGCGACGATCTCGGCCAGCGCCGGATTCTTGGTATCGAGGATGCGCAGCGGATTGGAGTGCAGGCGGCGCTTGGCGTCGGCATCCAGCTGGTCTTCGAACTTGCTCAGGTAACTGATGAGGTCGGTCCGGTGACGCGTGCGTTCCTCAGCCTGGCCGAGGCAATTGAGCTCCAGACGCACGCGGCCCACGCGCTCGATGCCCAGGATCTTCCACAGGCGCGCCAGCATGACGATCAGCTCGGCATCGATATCCGGGCCGGCAAAGCCCACCGCCTCGACATTCACCTGGTAGAACTGCCGGTAGCGGCCACGCTGGGGCCGCTCGTGGCGGAACACCGGGCCGATGGACCACAGGCGCCGCGGCGCCTCATATGTGAGGCTGTGCTCGACGATCGAGCGGATGACGCCGGCCGTGAACTCGGGCCGCAGCGTCAGGTGCTCGCCGTTCAGTCGGTCCTCGAACGAGTACATC
>JBIIZX010000011.1:0-18366 GCA_044346055.1 Burkholderiaceae bacterium
GCATGAAGTACTCCGACCTCGATGTCTGGCAGGGCGCGATGGTGTTGGCCGAGGACGTCTATCGCCTCACCGATCGCTTTCCGGCCCATCAGAGGTACGTGCTGTCGGCGCAGATGCAGCGGGCTGCAACGTCGGTTCCATCCAATATCGCGGAAGGTCATGGTAGGAAGTCCACTGGGGCCTATCTCAACCATCTGTCGATCGCATCCGGTTCGCTCCGGGAACTGCAGACGCAACTCGAGCTTTCGCGCCGGCTCGAGCTGATCGTGCCCGCAGATGCGGAGCGCCTGCTCGGCCAATGCGATAAGGTAGGCGCCTTGCTCGGCGCACTGATCCGCGCTCTCGACGTACGGGGCAAAGCACCGCAGTCCCTGAATCCTGAATCCTGACTCCCGAATCCAATGCCTAGAAGTACCAAGATCGTCGCCACGCTCGGCCCCGCTTCCAGTGACAAGCTGGTTCTCGAGCGCATGCTCGCGGCCGGGGTGGATGTGGTGCGCTTCAATTTCTCCCACGGCAAGGCTGAGGATCATCTGGCGCGGGCCAAGCTGGTGCGCGAGGCGGCTGCGGCCAGCGGGCGCGCGGTAGCCATCATGGCCGATCTGCAGGGGCCGAAGATCCGGGTCGGCAAGTTCGAAGGCGGCAAGGTCGAGCTGAAAAACGGCGCGCGCTTCGTGCTCGATTCCAGCATCGAGATGGGCACCGCCGAGCGCGCCGGGCTGGACTACAAGGACCTGCCGCGTGATGTGAAGGCGAGCGACACGCTGCTGCTCAATGACGGGCTGATCGTGCTCGATGTCGAGCGCGTTACTGGCAGCGAGATCCACACGATGGTGCGCATCGGCGGCGAGCTGTCCAATAACAAGGGCATCAACAAGCAGGGCGGCGGCCTGTCGGCGCCCGCGCTCACCGCCAAGGACGTGCGCGACATCGAGACCGCGATGGAGTGCGGCGCCGACTACGTGGCGGTGAGCTTCGTCAAGAACCGCACCGACGTGGAGATGGCGCGCCGGCTTGCCACCATTGCCGGCGAGAAGCACGGCGTGCGGCCGGCGATCATCGCCAAGATCGAGCGCGCCGAGGCGATCCCGCTGCTCAAGGAGATCCTGGACGCCGCCGACGGCATCATGGTCGCGCGCGGCGATCTCGCGGTCGAGGTTGGCAATGCCGCCGTGCCGGCGCTGCAAAAGCGCATGATCAAGATGGCGCGTGCGGGCAACAAGCTCACCATCACCGCGACCCAGATGATGGAGTCGATGATCGTCAACGCGGTGCCCACCCGCGCCGAGGTCAGCGACGTGGCCAACGCCGTGCTCGACGGCACTGATGCCGTGATGCTCTCGGCCGAGACCGCCAGTGGCCGCTACCCTGTCGAGGTGGTGGAGGCCATGGCCTCGATCGTCATCGAGGCCGATCGCTTTGAGAGTGTGCAACTGGACAAGGAATTTCTCGACCAGACCTTCTCGCGCGTCGACCAGTCGATCGCCTATGGCGCGCTGTTCACGGCCTTTCACCTGCGCTGCGCGGCGATCTGCGCGCTGACCGATTCCGGCTCGACCACGCTGTGGATGAGCCGGCACGATATCGACATTCCCATTTACGCGCTGACGCCCAACGCCTCGACCTCACGCAAGCTCGCGCTTTACCGCAACGTGCATCCGCTGACGCTGCCCAGCACAGACGAGCGCGACGCCGCGCTGGCGCAGGCCGAGCGGCTGCTGCTGTCGCAGGGCGTGGTCAAGCGCGGCGATCTCGTCGTGCTCACCGTCGGCGAGCCCATGGGCCAGCCGGGCGGCACCAACACGTTGAAAATCGTGCGGGTAGGCGAGCACAGCTGACGACGGAATCGGGATTCAGGATTCAGGTTTCAGGATTCCCGGAATGCTGCCAGCGACGATGGGTTCGCTTCGAACATGGTTCAGCCGCCAGGCGAAGGACGGCGTTCCGTCCCCGACGCCTGCCTCCAGAATCCTGAATCCGGCGCGCAGCGCGCTAGCGCAAATCGCGCTCGCCCAGCTGCTGGCCGCCTGCGCGCCGCTGCCCACGCGGCCGAGTTCGGGGCCGATCAGTGATTTGGCGAGCGACGTGCCGCATGTGTCGCCGCAGGCGTTTTCCTCGGTGTACGCGCGCGAGCAGTCGCGAGTGGAGGCGGCACAACGGGTGTGGCAACTGGTGGGCGAGCGCTTCTACGACCCCAAGATGAACGGCACCGACTGGCCGGCGGTCCGCGAGCAGTATCTGCCGCGCGTGGCCGCAGCCCGCAGCGATGCGCAGTTTTACCGTGAACTGAAGCAGATGTTGGCGGAGCTGGGCGACTCGCACACCGAGGTGCTGAGTCCGCGCGAGGCGGTTGACGTGCGCCGCTTTGTCACCCTGCGCACCGGGCTCGTGCTCGGCGTGATCGAGAACCAGGTGGCGGTGATCGAGGTCGATGCCGACACGCCGGCCGCCCAGGCGGGCGTGCGCGCGGGCGACGTGGTCACGGCACTGAACGGTGTTCGGCTTGATGCCGCCTTCGTGCGCGCCGCGCTGGCCGATTCTTCCACCGCGCGCCATATGCCGGGCGCCGGCGACGGACCCGAGTCCGTGCCGGCCGACGCCCGCGATGCCGAGCGCTTTCGCGTGCTGCGCGCCACGCGCCGGCTGCTGCGCGCGCAGATCGGCGCCAATCCCGGTCCCGGCACGCCGATCGAGTTCGAACTGCAACGCGAGGCCGAAACGCTGCGCGTGACACTGCGCACGCAGCCGCAGGCGCGCGCGCCCCAGGTGGCGTTTCGCTGGCTGGAGCCGCCGGCAGCAGGGGCCGGTGCTGCGCCCGGCAGCGGGTCGGGTGGCATCGCGCTGATCCGCTTCACGAGGTTTCACCAGAGCCTGCGCGATGAGCTCGAGCTGGCGCTGGAAAAGGCTGCTGGCGCCCGCGCCGTGATCATCGACATGCGCGGCAATGGCGGCGGGCAGCTCGATACCTATCGCTGGTTCAGCGGGCAGTTCCTGCCGGACGAGCGGGTGCCCATGCGCACCACGCGGCGCGATGGCAGCGGCTCGGCGGCGCAGAAGGTGAGCGATTTGCGCGTGGGCCCGAGCACCTATCGACGTCCGCCCTTGCTCATGCCGGTGGCCGTGCTCATCGACAGCCGCACTGGCAGTGCGGCAGAGCTGCTGGTGGTCACCCTGGCCGAGCAGCGCAATGCCCTGCTGGTGGGCGAGCCCAGCTGTGGCTGCGCGGTCGGCGTCCGGGTCGAGTACGTGCTGCCCGATGGCGGCGGCCTGCGTGTGGCCGAAACCGGCTTTGTCTCGGCCCGCGGCGCCCGCATGGAGGGCCAGCCGACCCTGCCGACCGTCCGCGTCACTCCGAGCCTGGCCGACCTGCGCGCCGGCCGCGATCCGGTGCTGGAGGAGGCGGTGCGCCGGCTGTCGCAGCGCTCGGCGCGGCTGGAAGCTTGGCGGCCGCCGCCGGGGGCGCCAACCAGCGTCGACTTGCGGACGCCGGTTCTGCCCTGAGCGACTGACTTCGAGGCAACAGGCGTCTTCAACAAAGGCGCCTTATTGACGGGCGCCGTAAAGACAGTCGTTTTCAAGAATGTCCTCTTCAAGTCAAGGGCAAGCCCGAGCGATGCCCGCGCGCGGCGCGCCTTCGCCTAAGATTTGCCGCTGAACAACATTGCATTGCCGACAGGAGAAGACTCATGGCACTGGTCTCGATGCGCCAATTACTCGATCACGCCGCCGAACACGGCTATGGCGTGCCCGCCTACAACGTCAACAACCTCGAACAGGTGCAGGCCATCATGGAAGCGGCGACCGAGGTCAACGCGCCCGTGATCATGCAGGCCAGCGCCGGGGCGCGGAAGTACGCGGGCGAGATCTTCCTCAAGCACCTGATCCAGGCCGCCGTCGAGACCTACCCGCAGATTCCGGTCGCGATGCACCAGGACCATGGCCAGTCACCAGCCGTGTGCGAGGGGGCGATCAAGCTCGGCTTTTCCAGCGTGATGATGGACGGCTCGCTGCGCGAAGACGGCAAGACCATCGCCGACTACGACTACAACTGGCAGACCACCAAGAAGGTGGTCGACATGGCGCACGCGCTGGGCGTGAGCGTCGAAGGTGAACTGGGCTGCCTCGGGTCGCTGGAGACCATGCGCGGCGACAAGGAAGACGGCCACGGCACCGAGTCGACCATGACGCGCGAGCAGCTGCTCACCGACCCCGACCAGGCCGCCGATTTCGTCAAGAAGACGCAACTCGATGCGCTGGCGATAGCGATTGGCACCAGCCATGGCGCCTACAAGTTCACGCGCAAGCCCACCGGCGACATCCTCGCCATCGAGCGCATCAAGCAGATCCACCGTCGCGTGCCCAATACGCACCTGGTGATGCACGGCTCATCGAGTGTGCCGCAGGACCTGCTGGAGGAGATCCGCAAGTACGGCGGCCAGATGAAGGAGACCTATGGCGTGCCGGTGGAAGAGATCCAGGAGGCGATCAAGCACGGGGTGCGCAAGATCAACATCGACACCGACATTCGCCTGGCGATGACGGCGGCGATCCGCAAGTTCCTGCACGAGAACCCGGGCCATTTTGACCCGCGCGACTACCTGAAGCCCGCGCGCGCCGCCGCCAAGCTGATCTGCAAGCAGCGCTATCAGCAGTTTGGCTGCGAAGGGCAGGCGGCCAAGATCCAGCCCGTGCCGCTGACCTCGATCGCGCACAAGTACGCGACGGGGGAGTTGTCGCAGCACGTGCATTAGCACGCGATTTGCGTGTGCGCGATCGCATTCGCGATCGCACGTGCACGCAAATCAGCCCAGCGTCACGCTGTGCTCGATGCGGCCGGCGCGCTCATGCCAGGCCGTGAGCTTCACTGCGTCGCCCGCTTTTGCGCGCACGATCCAGTCGACATGCGCGCGGTCGCTCGTGATCTTGCCGTCAAACCAGAAGCTGATACCGGTGTGCAGGTAGGCCCAGCCTTCCAGTTCGCCGAGTTCTTCGCGCGGCTTGCCGCTCACGAGCTCGGCGCCGGTGGGCAGCGCGATCTCGGTCAGCACGCCGTGCAGCAGCTTGCGCTTGAGCGCGACCTTGCTGACGTACGAGGGCAGCCAGCCGCTGTTCTGCACTGACAGGCGAATCTTCCAAGTGCCCGGCCCCTGTGGCGTGACCTCGGCCAGGCGCAACTCGAGCCTTGGCGAGATCAGTGCATTGAACAGCAGCCAGCGCGGAAAGCGCGCCCATTCTTTCTCGCGCAGCGCCGGTGGCGGGTTGCGGAACACCGCGGCCGCGTTCCATCCGCCGATCTCCACGTCGCCCAGTTGCGGGTGCTTGAACGGGCGCCAGTCAACATGCCCAGGATCGGCGCAGTCCTTGGGCGCGACCTTCAGCGCCCAGTCGTACATCTTCAGGTCGTCTTCGATCGGGTGGTCGCGAAACCAGTGGATGAAGTTGCGACCGTCGATGCCCGCTTCCTTCTTCGGACTCCAGATCTCGATCACCCAGGTCAGCATGCCCAGGTGCTCGTAGATCCAGTCAAAGGTGCCGCTGATGTGACTGTTGGGGTAGTACTGAAACTCGTGAAAGATGCTGATCGCCGGGTAGCCGGTCAACTCCTCGCCTTTCTTGCCGATCGTCTGGTAGGTCCACAGGTCCTCGGCCACCATCTTGTCGTCGGCCATGCTGCCCATGGGACGCAGCAGCACGCCCGAGTAGGTGTGCAGGCTGGTGCCGCCGCAGATGTTGGGGTGATCGGTGAAGAACTGCACGATCGCCCGCACCTCGGGCTCGGAGGTCGGATAGGGTCCGGCGCCCAACTGCTCGAACTCCTGGCGCCAGTTGGCAGGGAAGTTGCGGTTCAGGTCGAGCCCCTGCGGGTGACCGCCGATCGCGAGCGAGTCGCCGTCGTAGTTGCGAACATGCCCCTCGGGCAGAACGCGGAAGTACTCGCCGCCGGGTGGGTCCAGGGGATCCCGCCGCACCAGCAACTGCGGCTGCTGCGGGTGCGCCTTCCAAGGGCCGTTCGGATCGCGCATACGGATCTGCAGTATCTTGCCGTCGCCGTCGATGTCCTCCTGTACCAGGCCTTCGAGCGTCTCTTCATCGAGCGGATAGCGTCGCGTCGATGAGCGGATGTACTTGGGCTTGTCCGCCAGCGCCCACTCGGCCCCGTCTGGGTTGACGCGCGGCGCGATGTACAGCGCCCGTGTATCCAGCGCGCGCGTGATCTCGGCATCGCTGCCGTAACCCTTGAGCAGCCACTCGATGAAGTACAGGCTGGCGGCGCTGGCCGACAACTCGGTCGAGTGGATGTTGCCGTCGATCCAGTACGCCGGCTTGTCGCGCGCGGCGCCGGTCTTTGCATTGGTGAGCGTGATCAGCGGGATGTCGCGTCCCTCGTAGCTCTTGCCGATGAAAGACAGCTCGACCAGCTCTGGCCGTTCCGTGGCAAAGGCGCGCAGGAGGCCGATGAGGTCGTCGTAGCGATAGAAGCGGGAGTGGTCGATGGTCGGCATGCCGCAGGGTCGGTGTTGTGGTTGCAGGACAGGCCGCGATCTTATGGCCCGTCATCAATTTGCAGCACAGGCGCGGATAAGCTGATGCGGCAGTTGTTGTATCTGCAGCCACCGCGTTGTCGGTGCAGTTGCCCGATAATCGTTCCGCCACGCCTTGCCCCGGACCGCGCCCGATGACCCAAGACGTCCAGACCCCCGCCACGGCCGCCGCTGCGCTCGACGGCCGCGCCATGAAGGGCAAGCGTGGCCTGCAGCGGATCCTCAATGCAACGCGCTACTCGCTCGACGGCCTGCTGGCGGCCTGGCAGAACGAGGACGCGTTCCGCCAGGAAGTCATCCTCGCCGTCATCCTGATCCCCACGGCGCTGCTGCTGCGGCTGCCGTTGGTCGAGACGATCCTGCTGATTGGGGTAGTGGTGCTGGTGCTGATCGTCGAGCTTCTCAACAGCGGCATCGAGGCGGCCATCGACCGCGACAGCTACGAGATCAACACGCTTGGCAAGCGCGCCAAGGACATCGGCAGCGCGGCCGTGATGCTGTCGCTGTTGCTTGCGCTTGGCACCTGGGTCGCGGTGCTGGTGCAGCACTTTCTTTAGGACGTGAGGCGGGCCGGTCACTCCCTCCGGTAATGCACGCCGGCAAGGCCCGCGATGACGGCGCTGCGCGCCTATGATGCGTCCTGCGTCCGCTTGTGATGGCGCTGGCGCAAAGCGCCTCATAGGCCGCGCAGCGGCCGTCATTCATCATGCGTCATTCCCGTCGCGGCCGTCATTCATCATTCGTCATCATCATGTCCTCGGGCCTTCTCTACACCTCCATCAAGTCGCTTCCGCTCGTCTATCGAGGCAAGGTGCGCGATTCCTACGCCGTCGGCGACGACAAGCTCCTGATCGTCACTTCCGACCGTCTGAGCGCGTTCGACGTGGTGATGAGCCAGCCGATTCCTGACAAAGGGCGGGTGCTCAATGCGCTGTCGAACTTCTGGTTCGAGCGGTTGAAGGACGTGGTGCCCAATCACCTGACCGGTATTGATCCAACGAGCGTCGTGGCGCCTGAGGAAGCCGAGCAGGTGCGCGGGCGCGCCGTGGTCGCGACGAAGCTCAAGCCGCTGCCGGTCGAGGCGGTGGTGCGCGGCTACCTCATCGGCTCGGGCTGGAAGGACTATGCGAGCACGGGCGCCGTGTGCGGCATCGCGCTGCCCACCGGCCTGCAACTGGCGCAGCAACTGCCCGTGCCCATGTTCACGCCGGCCGAGAAGGCAGAGCTGGGCCAGCATGACGAAAACATCAGTTTCACGCAGGTGGAGCAGCGCATCGGCCAGGACCTCGCGGCGCAGATGCGCAGCGTGTCGTTCGCGCTCTACAACACCGCTGCCGCCTACGCGGCAACGCGCGGCATCATCATCGCCGACACCAAGTTCGAGTTCGGCCTTGATTCGCACGGCCAGCTACGGCTGATGGATGAGGTGCTGACGGCGGATTCCTCGCGCTTCTGGCCGGCCGATCATTACAAGGTCGGCATTTCGCCGCCGAGCTACGACAAGCAGTTCGTGCGCGACTGGCTGGAGGCACAACCGTGGAACAAGGCGCCGCCGCCGCCGGACTTGCCAGCAGACGTGATCGCACGCACTGCAGAGAAGTACCGGGAGGCGCTGCGCCGGCTGGTGGGCTGATGCGCCTTTCGGTGAGACCTATCGTTGTCGCTTGACACCCTCAATCACCGCGCGCGCTGTGCTGGAAGGTGGCAAAGGCGCAGGCCCAGTCGGTCCGCAACATCAGGCCGTTGAGACAACCGATCAGGAAGTGCGCGGGGGGAAGAGCCAGGTGAGCCACGCCGGGAATCCCCACAACTTGAAGAAGTGAAAGTCCGCCGCCGCGGCGGCCGATCGCTGCGAGCGTGTCGTAGTCACGATGGACGAAGGCCTGTCGCGGCTCGCCGCGTGGCGTGCGCAGGATGTTGGCGGCGGTCGAGTGGCCCATCTGCTCGGCGGCGGGGCTGACGCTGGGCACGGACTGGCTGCGGCTCGTGGCGGCGGCGAGGTCGCCGATTACGTAGACCTGTGCATCATCCGGCAGCGTCAGATCGGCGTGCACCTGAACGCAGCCGGCGCGGCCCGGAGGGGTGCCCAGCAGCGCGCACAGGGGTGAGGCGGCCACGCCTACGACCCAGATCACGGCGCACTCCGCGATGCGCTAGGCACCCAGCGCAAGGCCGATGACGTCGATCTCGGTCACGCGCGCGTGCTGGAGCACTGTCACGCCCAGCCGCTGCAGTTGCCGCAGCGCGCGCAGACAGGTCGGTGCTGAACACCGGCAGGACGCGCACACCGCCTTCGATCAGCAGCACATGTGCGAGGTGCGGGTCGGAGCGGCGGAACTCGCCGCGCAGCGTGTGGCAGGCGATCTTGGCCGGCGAGCCGGCCACTTCCACGCCGGTCGCGCCTGCGCCGACCACAGCAAAGGTCAGCCAGGCTGCTCGCTCGTCTTCGCTCGTCGCGCGTTCGACGTGCTCGAAGGTCAGCAGCACGCGGCGGCGGATCGCGAACGCGTTTTCCATCGTCTTCAGGCCCGGCGCATGTGCCTGCCAGTCTTAGTGGCCGAAGTAGCTGTGCGTCGCGCCCGCGGCCACGATCAGATGGTCGTAACCCAGCGTCTGCCCGTCTTCGAGCGTCACCTGCCGACGTGCGCGGTCGATGCCGACCACCTCGCCAATCAGCACCGTTGTGTTGCGCTGGCGCTTGAGCACATGCCGGATCGGCGCGGCAATCGCCGGAGCCGACAGACCGGCAGTCGCCACCTGATTCAGCAGCTGCTGAAACAGATAATGGTTGGTGCGGTCGATCACCGTCACCGCCACCGGCGCGCGGCGCAGCGCCTCCGCGGCAAACAGCCCGCCGAAGCCGCAGCCGATGATGATGACGTGGGGAGTTTTTAACGTCGCATGAGCCCAACGGGCCGCCCCGAGGGCGAATCCCCGAGCGCGCAGCGTGAGGGTGGTCAAGAAATCGTACGGGCACGCCGGTCGCTGTCGCGTGCGGCGGTGCGCCGTTTGGCGTTTCAACCGGTTGCGTCGGCACCCAGCAGGCGGTAGCAGCTTGCGTCGAAGTTCCGGGCGCGCGCCCAGTACTGGGTGCTGAAGCCGGGCCACAGCGTGGGCACCTTGCCGCTGCGCGGATCTTGGTACCAGCTGTGGCAGCCGGTGGTCCAGACAGAGGTGCGCAGTCGTCGTTGCAGCTCGTCGTTGAACGCGGTCTGCACTTCGCGCTTGACCTCGACCTGCGTGGCCCCGTGCGCGCGCGCCGCCCGCAGCGCGCCGACGATGTGCGCGGCATTGGCCTCGATGATGAACACCATCGAGTTGTGACCGAGCCCGGTGTTCGGCCCGGTGATGAGGAACAGGTTCGGAAACCCGGCGACCGCGGTGCCGAGGTAGGCCTCTGCGCCGTCGCGCCACGCGTCGCTCAACAGCCGGCCGCCGGCCCCGGCAATCTTGAGCTTGCCCAGGCTGTCGGTGGCCTGAAACCCAGTGCCGAAGATGATCGCGTCGACCGGATGCTCGCGGCCGTCGTCGGTGGTGATGCGGTCGGCCTCCACCTGCGCGATGCCGGTGGTGATCAACTCGGTGTTCGGCCGTTGCAGCGCCGGATACCAGTCGTCAGAGATCAGGATGCGCTTGCAGCCCATCACGTAGTCCGGTGTGAGCGCCCGGCGCAGCGCCGGATCGGCCACCTGCGCATGCAGGTGCTTGAGCGCGATCTCGACGCCCCACTTCATGTAGCGCGGATCCACCACCGTGCCTAGCGCGCTGAGTTCGTTCTGCCAGTGGATGCGCCAGCGGTTCAGCCGCATGGCCCCCGGCACCCAGCGGAAGAGCGCACGCATGAGCGGCGAGTACGGCCGATCATGGCGCGGCACGATCCAGGGCGGCGTGCGCTGGAACACCTTCAGGAGCGCGACTTCGGGGGCGATGCGCGGGACGAACTGCATCGCGCTGGCGCCCGTGCCGATCACGGCGACCCGCTTGCCCGGCAACGGGTAGGCGTGATCCCAGCGCGCCGAGTGAAACGTGGTGCCGCCAAAGCGCTCGAGCCCCGGCAGTCGCGGCGGCACCGGCTCGGACAGACCGCCGGTGGCCAGGATCAGATGGCGCGCCCGTCGCGCGCCGCGGTTGGTCTGCACGGTCCAGTCGTGCGTCTGCTCGCTGTAGCGGGCCTCCAGCACCCGCGTGTTGAACTGGATGCGCGGCATCAGGCCGAAGCGCGCGGCGGTGCGCTTGAGATAGGCGAGGATCTCGCCCTGGGCCGGATAGATCCTCGACCAGTCCGGATTCGGCGCGAAGGAGAACGAGTACAGGTGCGACGGGATGTCGCAGGCCGCGCCCGGATAGTCGTTGTCGCGCCAGGTGCCGCCCACGCTGTGACCGCGTTCGAGCAGCAGCACCGAGGTGAAGCCCGCTTCGAGCAGCTTGATCGCGATGCATTGCCCGCCGAAGCCGGTGCCGACGATGATGATCTCGGCGTCCAGGGGTTGATCGTTGGGTGTGGCGGCGGCTGTGCGGCCCTTGTGCTGTGTCTCGTGTGCGGGGGAAGTCGCGCCGCGGGGCCGTTGCGGCTGGGCATCGCGCGGCGCGATCACGCCGCGCCCCAGGGTCGCGGTGCCTCGGCCATCAGGTACAGCAGGTCGGTGGCCAGTGCCGCGCCCAGCAGCTGCGTGATCGCGCTGCTGTCCAGCGGCGGCGAGACTTCTACCAGGTCCGCCGCGACTACGTTCAGGCCCCGGAGCGCACGCAGGATCTCGCGCGCCTTGAAGCTGCCGACGCCGCCGACGCAGCAGGTGCCTGTGCCCGGGGCGAAGGCGGGATCGACGAAGTCGATGTCGAAGGTGACGTACACCGGCCCGTCGCCGACGATCTGCCGCACCTCGTTGGCGATGGCGGTGCTGTCCAGCGCCATGGTCCTGCGGCCGTCGATGTAGTGGTACGGATGGGCGCTGCGCGCTGGTGGCGTGCGGATGCCGACGTGCACGGTGCGCCCCGGGTCGATCAGCCCTTCCTCGCAGGCATGGTGGAACATCGTCGCGTGATTGAGCGCCGGCATCTCCAGGCAGTCGTCGTGCGCGTCAAAGTGGACCACCGCCAGCGGTCCCAGCCGCCGGGCGGCGGCGCGGATCAGCGGCAGGAAGACAAAGTGGTCGCCGCCGAGGCCGAGCACCCGTGTATCGCTCGCCCAGATGGATTCCAGGTGATGCGCGCAGGCGGCCAGGAAGTCGTCTCGCTCGCCCCACAGGTACGGCACGTCGCCCCAGTCGGCCAGCCGCAGGCGCTCGCGCACGTCGTACTCCCACGGCCACAGGCCCTCGGCGTACTGCCCCACCATCAGCGACTGCTCGCGGACTCCGCGCGGACCGAAGCGCGCTCCGGTGCGGTTCGACACGCCGAGGTCGTAGGCGAGCCCCACCACCGCGACGTCGATTTCGGCCAGGTGACGGGTCGCCGGCAGGCGCAGGAAGGTCGGCACACCCAGGTACGGAATGGCGTGCGCCGCTAGGGCGTCGATGACATGGCGATCGTTCATGGGCGTGGGTGGCGGTGTTGAGTCGAGGGTGTGCCGTGCGTTCGCGCGGGGTAGGGGGAGACGCAGGGGTAAGGGGCGGCGGCTGGCGCGGCAGGGCCGTCCAGATGATGACCGTTATGATGTGAATGGACGACCCGCAGGGCCACGACGGCGGCAACGGCGGCCGGATGCGGCGGGGCGGTCGAGCGCGACACGCATCGCGGCCCAGAGAGGCCACGCACAGGAGAGCAGCACGATGGCCGGAAGAGCACGCACGCCAGGGGCCGGATCGGTGACGGGCCGCCCGCCCACCCGTGCACGCCGACCCGACGAGACACTGGCTGCCGCACACGAGCGCAAGCGGGTCGAGGTGCTGGAAGCGGCTTGGAGCTGCATCCTGCGCGTCGGGCTCGAGAACGTGACGATGCGCGAGATCGCCACCGAGCTGCACGCCACCACCGGCACCGTGGTGCACTACTTCCGCTCGAAGGACGACATCCTGCTGCACGCGCTGGATCATCTGATCAGCCGGATCGTGCAGGACGCGCAGGCGCACGTGGCCGGTCTCACCGGCCTGGCGCGGCTGGAGCGGATGCTGTTCACGTTGCTGCCGCTGGACGAGGAGAGCGAGGTCGGCTGGCGCATCTGGCTCGCGTTTCTCAAGCCGTCGCTCGGCGTCACGGCGCTGTCGGCGGAGCACGCGCGGCGCTCTGCGTTCCTGCGCAAGAGCCTGCTCGACGAACTGAGCGCCCTGCAACGGCAGGGGGTCGTGCGCGCGGACATCGACGTGCCGTTCGAGGCCGACGCGCTGATGGCGTTGACCGACGGCATCGGCCTGGGCCGGATCATCGATGCCCGGCGCTACCCTCCGCAAAAGCAGAAGGCGCTGGTCCGACGCCACATCAACACCCACCTAGCACCGGTAGCGCGCTGAGGGGCGGCGGCCTTCGGCCGCACGGGCCTGCGCGGTCGCGGGCCGCGCGCTCGGCAATGCGCCGTTGCGGCGCGGCGCGTTCATTGCCCGGCCTCCGCCATGCCCAACTGCAGGCGCACATCGCGCCAGCGGCCCCAGATGTAGAAGCGGCCCACGGCGGTGTCCAGCCGGTCGATCGCATAGCCCATCTGCTCCGGCCGCAGCGCGAGGCTGCCGGGCAGGCGGCAGTCGACGCGGTCGGGCTGGTGCGAGAACACGCGGCGGTGAAAGACCACCAGTTCGCCGTCCTGCGTCTGCGCCACGATGCGGTGGCCGCGCCCCAGCAGGGTGAGGACAATCTGGATCGCGGTGTCGACCAGCAGCCACAGCGTGAGCGGCGAGACGATCTCGAACACGGTGCGCGGCAGGTCGTGCCGGTTGTAGGCGACGAACAGCTCATACACCAGCACCTCGTTCATGATCTGCGAGATCACGAAGCTGGTTGTCAGCAGCAGCGCCGGGTGGACGCCGCGAAAGGCCCAGACGTGCGCGCGCACCGGCACGTTCAGCCGGTTTTGGAGCGCGTGTTGCATGCGCGCGCGCTCCGGCGTGGCGGCCGCCCAGCGCGCAGGGGGGGTCGAAGCGTCGACCCCGGCGCGCGCAGGCGGCGGCGCGGTCGATTTGCGAGCGTGGCTCATGGCGGTACGTGCAACAGGGTCGTGAGGCATTCCTTGCCCCGCTCAGAACGCGTAGCAAGCGGCCACGACCAGCGCCGCCGTGCCGGTGTCTCGCACCAAGGCGTTGCCCAGCCGCAGGTTGTAGACGTGCACGACGCCTTGCTTGCCTTCGGTGAGCCAGCGGCCGCGGACCAAGTTAGTTGCGGCCTGTGCGGCGACGGCAAACCAGGCTGCGGCCAGTGCCGTACCGGTCATCGTGAGGGATTTCATTCGCGCTCCAGGCTCCAGGGTCAGAAGCGATACGACAGGCCAAGCAGCCCGCTCCATTGATTCTTGTCTTGCGTCAGCGGGCTATCAGCGGCCTTGCCCAGCAGCCGCTGGTAGCCCACAGCGCCGATCAGGTGCCAGGGTCCGCCGACCTTCCAGTCGCCAAGCAGTTCCAGCGCCGCGTTCTGCCAGCCGGATCCCGGGTCGTAGACTTTGAAGCCGCTCGCCGCGCTCTGCGCCGGAGTTACGCCGTAGAAAGCCTGCATCTGCTTGCCATTGGCCCAGGTCAAACTGGGCAGCACGGTCAACTCAAAGCGGCTCGTCAGTTCCAGAGGCAGATAGGCGCCCAGCACACCGATCGTGCCCTGGTCGCCGTTGAGCGCCGCGCGCAATTGCGCGAACAGCGGGATGCCCAAAAACTGCACGAAACCGCTCAGACCACCGTCGACGGCGGCGCTGACGTTGCCCATGCCCTGGAGCCGCGCGCTGCCGGTATCGCCTACCCAGCCCGGATTGCGGTCGCTGCGGCCCTTGCGGTAGCCGAGCAGCAGGCCGAGTCCGTACTCCTTGCTGTCGATGAACTCCCAGCGTAACTGTGGATCCAGCGTCAACGCTGCGCTGTCCAGCGCAAACTTTCCCCAGTCCTCAGTCGCGTACTCGCCGTTGGCCCAAAGGAGCAAGCGTGGGCTCGACTTCTGGCTGCCGCTGTAGTCGGGTTGGTCGGAGGCACCGAGACCCAGCTCGAGCTGCCAAGATCGTGCCGACTTGTCGACTTCGGCGGCCTGCGCGCTGCCGAGCGCCAGCAGTGCGGCCCCCATCACGGCGTGGAACGTGGGCTTGTTCAATGCGTCCTCCCGGAAGTGACGGAACTCCTCGCTTGGGCATCCCAGCCGCCACCGAGCGCCTTGTTGGTCGCCTCGAGTTGGGAGAATGTCTGCGTGCGCGCTTCGACCCACTGCTGCGTGACGTGGGAGCGGCCGCGCACGACGTCGAGCACCGCGGAGAAGTCGGTCTGCCAGCGTTCGTAGCGAAGGCGCGCCCGCGCCAGCGCTTCGATGTCGGTGGCGAGCGCCTCCTGCAGCGTTGCTTCGCGTTCGCGGCCGCGTGCGAGTCGCAGCCCGGCCTGTTCGACCTCGAACACCGCCACGACGGCTGAGTGCTGGTATGCAATCGCCGCCTGTTCGGTGTCCACAGGCGGCGGCGGCGCGGTCGACTTGCGAGCGTGGCTCATGGCGGTACGTGCGGCAGGGTCGTGTGGCATTCCGTGCATCGGTCAGAACGCGCAGTCAGCGGCCACGACCAGCGCAGCCTTGACGGTGTCTCGCACCGTGCCGATGTCCAGCCGCAGGCCATAGACGCCCTTCGCGCGTGGCCGTGCACGGGTCAGGCCGGCTGATGCCTCCCGCGAGCGCCAGCGGATGCGGAGTCCAACTCGCAGCTGCGGGTATCGAAGCTCCTCCACTCGGTCACGTGGCGATAGCCGATTCGGGCAGCCAGCGCGGTGGACCGGGAGAGCCGATACGCCGTACGCCACCTCGATGTACTGGCTGCCGCGCGTGTCCTGCGGCCCTGCCTCTAGGGAGGCCAGGGCCGCAATGGGTTCCGCAATCGCCGGGCACACGGTGGCGGCGTTGATGTCCAAGAAAGTCCGCGACAGCGTGTGGACGTAGCGGGCCTGCAGCAGACCGTCGCTCACGCCGAGGAAGGTCTCTGTGATCGTTGGCGTGACGCCGACCGCGACCGACTGGATATCTACGAACTCGCCGCAGCCCGAGTCCTGGTTTGCGGTGAACGGCGTGCCCGACAGGCCCGGCAGGCGTGCAACGGGGAAGCGAGAGTGCTGCGTGTCCCGAGCTCGAACTGCCAGCCCTTGGGGTCGCAGAAGCGATAGCCGCCGACGAGCTGCAGCCCCGTGCGGCGGCTGCCGGGGTACTTGCGCCTTGCTCACCCGCGTCAGCACCAGTTCGGCAAACAACTCCGGATCGTGCAGCAGTTCCGTGGTCGCTTTGGCCGTCGGCCGGTTGGCGCTGGTGCTGATGCCGCGCGTGCGGTTGTCGGTGGTCAGGTCGAGGCGGCCGCTGGCGTGCAGCGAGCTGTCGCGCTGGCCGGTGTCGGCCGCGCGCGCGACGGGCGTCAATGCCGCGCCAATGCCGGTACGCAGCGCGGCGAGTGGCGTGGTGAACCGCGTGGCGAGACCGCTCCTGGCGCGGGGTGTCGCGCGCTTGGCGCGGGTCATGGCGTGCACCCTGGCTTGAAGTCGCTGGCGGCTGTCCAGGTTTCAGTCTCGCCGAACACCTCGGTGCCGATGTAGGCGCGCAGATGCAGCTTGCCTTCGCGCTTGCGCAGCGCCGCCTTGTAGGTCTTGCCGCTCTCCGGGTCGTACACGTTGCCGTCGCGCCAGACGCCGTCATCCCAGCGCCCCAGTTCAAGCAAGGGCAGGCCGCACAGGGAACGTTTGCGCAAGGCCGGATCGGGGTTCAGCTCGTCGGTGCCCCGCTCACGCGTGAACACCAAGTATCCGCACAGCGTGGCCGCGTTCGGGCAGGGCTTGATCTCGATCACCGAACGGTCGGGCGTGCGCCAGTAGCCGGCGAAGCCCTGCAGATCGGAGGCGTGCACCGGCGCCGCCGCCAGCGCCGCTACGGCGAGCGCGCCGCGTGCAGCCCGGCGGGTCCGGGCCAGGATCGTGTGGTCGCATCGCATGGAACACCTCCAGGTCGTGAGTAGCGCGTCGGCCCCGATGCCCACGCGGGGCGGCGGCCAGGCGGCGCGGCGATGGGTCGGGGGGTTGACCATCAGGCTACCGCCGTCTGGATGACGACGACCGGTGCCGCGTGGTTCTTGCGTTGAACGAAGGGGGACAGCCGCTGGAAGAACCGGTCCGGCTCGATCACCTGCTCCGGCGAGAAGACACCGTGTCGGCCGATCAGACCCTGCGCCAGCATCTGCACGGCCAGCGCGGTGGGAATGCAGGTGTTGGCTCCCATGCCGCCGGGAATCTCGCCATTGAGCCAGGCACTGCACACACGCCGCCGGTTGCCGTCGCGCAGCTCCGCCAGCGCCGAGATCTCGGACGGGATGTAGCCGGTCGGAAACACCGCCTCCAGGATGGCGCTCGTGACCAGCGCCGATGACTCGCGCCAGGTCAGGTCGCCCGAATCGGTGTTGCGCGTGAGCTTGCGGAACTGCGCTGCTGCCTCAGTGACACTGTGCAGGCCCGAGTCCACCCGCCGCTGGAGCACCTTCAGCAACTGGATCAGCGGACGCGAGAACACCATCACATTCACGCTGTCGCGGATGAAGGGGAAGGCGCGTGGCAATGTCAACGGCTCCGGATGCCCGACGATGTGGGCACGCAGGTGCCCGATGCCCGGCACGCGGAGCCGCACTTCGCTCAGGGGCCGCGCCGGCACGGTGCGGCCGTCGGCATGCAACGGGATCTCGCCGGTGAGTTGCTCGAACCAGTGATCGACCGCGGCCCCCATGTCCACGTCGGCATCCGCGTTTTCCTTCGCGATCGAGGTGCTGCCCCAGGTGGTCACTACGCGCTCGGCACGACCGACGGTCTGGATCGCCTTGGCCGCCAGCAGGTTGGAGATGCCGGGGCTCGCGCCCATGCCGACCAGGGCGGTGATCCCAGCGGCGGCCGCCCGCTCATGCAGGGCCAGCATCGCCAGCGTGGGCTCGGGGTCATCGCAGATGTCCACGTAATGGCAGCCGGCCTCGATCGCGCACTCCAGCACCGTGGTGCCGAACAGGTAGTACGGGCCGATCGTGGACACCACGATGTCGTAGGCCTGCAGCAGCGCCGTGAGCCCGGCGCGGTCGGTCGCGTCGATCTGCGCCGCGTCGATGCGCGGGTGGTCGAGCGAGCGCGCGTAGCGGGTGGCCGTCGCGTGATCGCGGTCGGCTATGGTCAGCGTGGTCCAGCCGTCCAGCTTCAACGTGGTTTCGACAAAGTGCTGCCCCATCAGGCCGCAGCCGCCGAGCGCCAGGATCTTCATGCGGGTTCTCCAGTGACCGCCGTCGGTGGCGTGGTGACGGTTGGGTCGGATGCGTGGGGGGGGCGGCAGCGGCCGCGCCACCGCGCGGGCGCGCTCGACGTGCGCGACGTGCTCGACAATCAGCGCGGCGATGCGCGGCACCAGCGGCTCGGGTAGGTCGTGGCCCATGCCCTCGATGACCTCGAGCCGGGCACCCGGCGTGAGCGCGTGGACGTTCCGCCCCGCCGCCAAAGGCACGAGCGGATCCGCGTCGCCATGGATGACCAGCGTGGGCGCGGTGATCAGGCGCAGCAGCGGCACGCGCGGGGCCGACGCGAGCACGGCGGCGAACTGCCGCTCGGTGCCGCCTGCATCGGGCGCGCCGCGTTCGAGGTCCTGCCTGACGCGGTCGACCAGCACCGCGCGCGGGGTTGGATAGCGCGGGCTGCCGATCAGCTCCCAGGTGCGCACG
>JBIIZX010000252.1:0-5442 GCA_044346055.1 Burkholderiaceae bacterium
CTAGACGAGGCGACGAGACCATTGCCGGGGCAAGGCGAGGAGCCGCAACGACGCTGCGCGCCCCGCCAAGGGCCGGCCCGGACGGTGATCCTCACGGTTCTCAAGATGCGCGCCCGCACTCGTCGTTGCGCTGCCTTGACAGGGACCCGCCCTGCCTGCGGCAGCGCGCCTAGATTGCGATCGTTCTGGAGGTCACGAATGTGCGATTCAAGCGTTAACAGACCCTAGCTTCCTGCCTGGTTTCACCTCGACCGCCGTCCTACCATCGGCAAGCGGGTGAGACGCCACAGAACAGCGGAGTCGAGGGAACGTTGGATTCGTTCGTCACCGAAGCGCGGGCTTGCGTGCAACCGGTCGCGTTCGACGCCGCACTGGCGCAGCGCCTGGCGAAGTTGTCGCCTGACCTCGTCTATGTGTACGACATGCAGGCGCAGCGCAATGTGTACGCCAATCCCCGCCTGTTCGGCATCCTTGGTCTGACACCCAGCACCGTCCAGGCGCTTGGAGACACGCGCTTTGCGCAGCTGCTGCATCCCGATGATCACTCGGTGCGGCAGGCCAGCGCCGAGCGCGTGCTGCAAACGGCCGACGGCCAGTACAGCGCCGGGTGCCGGCGACTGCGCTGATCGGGTTTGGCGCGGAGGTCGATCAGGAGGAGACGCTGGCCGCAGGCGTTGTCCTGCATCTGACCAAGTGCGTCGATGTTGAGCTGGCTCGCCGCACTGGAGAGCGCCACCGGCGCTGGCGCGCTGATGTCGAGCCTGCCAAGCTCGGGTGTGGCCACAGGCTGCGCGCAGGCAGTCGCCGCGTCAATGCAGGCTCGCACACCGCAAGCTGCGGCGTCGATGTTCACGAACGCCACGCGCCGCTGCGCTGTCGCCGTCTTCTGCGCCCGGCTCGGCAAAGCCTTGGGCCGGCGCGTCGTCACTTTCAATCAGCCGCGGCAGCGCCGTGAACGACAACAAGGAGTCGAGCAGGATCACGATCACGAGCTCGACCAGCGTGAAGCCGCGTGCGGCGTCCGCAGGACCTGCGGGCGGGCGCGCTGAGCGCGGCAATGAGCTGTGCATTGAGCTGTGCATTGAGCCGAACGGTGAGCGGCACGGTGAGCGACCCGTTCAGCGATCCAACGAGCGGCGCATCGACTGGCGAGGAGGGTTGTGCGTGACCATCAATGCATCGGGCCGCCACAGCGCACCGGGCGGCCCGATTAGGTTGCGGCGGTTGTCTGTGCTGTCAGCAACCGTCGGAGTTCAGAGCGACGACGGGGGCTGTGACCGCGCCAGCAACGCCGACGATGGCTGACGTGTAGACGATGTTGCACGAACTTGAGGCGCCGTTGATACCGATGGTCAAAACCTGGTTGTCGCTAGTGCCGCCGCCGCTGAGAGTGACCTTGTCGCGCGTCACGTCAATGCCGGCGGCCGCGACGATGCCGGCAGCCGTGGCCTCGGGATAGCCGAGATGGGTCTGCACGGTGACGCTGTTCATCACCACTTCGCTCTGTGGGGTGTTGTCGCTGGCGGCTACCGCATTGCGCACCAGGGCGGCGGCGCGCGAAATCTGAGCCGCGGCGCGCACCGAGTCGCCGATCGCTTCAGCCTTGACGCGGCGCGCGTCCGAGCCCAGGTCGATGAAACGTGGCAGCGCCACTGCTGAAAGAATGCCGAGGATGAGAATCACCATCACCAGCTCAACCACCGTAAAGCCGGCCGCACGTTTGAGAGCGATGTTCTTGCGCACGAAGTTCTGCACGACACGGCCTTCCGACGGTAGCGCCGCCTTCGCTGACCAGCCCGTCGCGGCCGGTCCCTTGCGTTCTTATCGACCCATTGTGAGCGGTCATTAGGCGGCGTGATGCGCCAGGAATCGGTGCCTTGACCGTCCAAGTCGACGCGTGGCCTGGTTCTTCAGCGACGCAATGCCACGCGCGACAGGTCCCACCGCGGCAGGAACACTCCGTGGGCAAACACGAGCATGGCGCCGCCAAGCACGAGGATTATCAGGGCCTCGACCTTGGCGGCCGGGCCCTTGACGGCGTGGTCGACCTAGCGCAGATAGTGATCGGCGACCTCGTTCATCATCTCGCCCAGCGCCAGGGCAGCCTCAGTGCAGCCTCGGCCCCTGTCTGGCTAGACTGCCTAGCCCATCTGAGGAGACGCCATGCACAAGGACATCATTTCGACCCCCAACGCACCAGCTGCCATCGGCCCATATTCGCAGGCGGTGAAGACCGGCCTCGTGGTGTTTCTGTCGGGCCAGATCGGCCTCGACCCGCAGACCAAGGAGCTCGTGTCACAGGACTTCGAGGCGCAGGTGCGACAGGCCTTCAAGAACATGGCGGCGGTGGCGCAGGCAAGCGACGGCTCGCTGGGCGATGCCGTCAAGCTCACGCTGTTCCTCACCGATCTGAGCAAGTTCGCAAAGGTCAACGAGATCATGGCCGAGGTGATGCCGCAGCCGTATCCGGCGCGCTCTACCGTGGGCGTGGCCAGCCTGCCCAAGGGCGCGCAGTTCGAGGTGGAAGCGGTGTTGGTGATCGGTGATCGGTGATCAGGAAGCAGTGATCAGTGATCAGTGATCAGTGATCTGTGATCCGTGATCCGTGGGGATTTGGAAAGCTGCAAAAACAACGGGTCAACGACAGCGGGCATTGAGTACGGTGAAATCCAAGCAAGCTGCCCGCGTGCAGAGGCCCGAATCACGGATCATGGATCACCGATCACGGCTCCAGAAGCTGGGCCTTGCCAGCGACTGGGACTTCGTCCTGCATCTGCCGCTGCGCTACGAGGACGAGACGCGCATCACGCCGATTGCCGACCTGCAGCCGGGCGTGGAGGCGCAGGTCGAGGCGGTGATCGAGCATTGCGAAGTTGCCCATCGCGGCCGCCGCCAGTTGCTGGCGCGCGTGCGCGACGACAGCGGCGAGCTGCTGCTGCGCTTCCTGCACTTTTATCCATCCACGCAAAAGCAGCTGGCCGAGGGCAAGCGCGTGCGCCTTTATGGCAGCGTGCGCGGCGGCCTGATGGGCGTGGAGATGGTGCATCCGCGCGTGCGCGTGGCCGATGGCACCGCAGTGCTGCCGCAGCGGCTCACACCCGTGTACCCCTCGACAGAAGGTGTCTCGCAGGCGAGCTTGCGGCGGCGCATCGCGCAGGCGCTGCAGAACATCACCGTCACCGATACGCTGCCGCAATCACTGCGCACGCGATACCGGTTGCCCGAGCTCGCGCCCGCGCTGCAGGGGTTGCACAACCCGCCGGCCGATGCCGATCAGGCCGCGCTGTCGGAGCACCGCCATCCGCTGTGGTCACGCGTGAAGTTCGACGAGCTGCTGGCGCAGCAACTGAGCCTGCGCATCGCTCGGGCCAAGCGCGCACAGCAGCGGGCGCCGCAGCTTGCGGCCACGGGCGACCTCACGCAGCGCCTGCTGGCGGCGCTGCCGTTTGCGTTGACCGGCGCGCAGCAGCGCGTGTGGCATGAGCTGGAAGTGGACCTTGCGCGTGGCCAACCAGCGCATCGGCTGGTGCAGGGCGATGTCGGCAGCGGCAAGACGGTCGTTGCCGCGCTGGCGGCCACGCGCGCGATCGAGGCCGGCTACCAGGCGGCGCTGATGGCGCCCACGGAGATCCTGGCCGAGCAGCACTTTCGCAAGATCGAGCAGTGGCTGGCCCCGCTGGGCGTGGAGATCGCGTGGCTGGCGGGCAAGCTCAAGCTGGCGGACAAGCGGGCGGCGCAGGCGCGCGTTGCCAGTGGCGCCGCCCAATTGCTGGTCGGCACCCACGCGCTGATTCAGGACAAGGTGGAGTTCGCGCGGCTCGGCCTGGCGATCGTTGATGAGCAGCATCGCTTTGGCGTGGCGCAGCGGCTCAAGCTGCGCAGCGGTGCGGCTGGCGCCGCCGGCGCTGCTGTAGCCGATACCGAGCAACCGCACCTGGTCATGCTTTCGGCCACGCCGATCCCACGCACGCTCGCCATGAGTTTCATGGCGGATCTTGATGTGTCGACCATCGACGAGTTGCCGCCCGGTCGCACGCCGGTGCAGACCAAGCTGGTGGCGGCCGCGCGTCGCGATGAAGTGCTGGCGCGACTGAGCGGCGAGGTGGCGCAGGGGCGCCAGGCCTACTGGGTCTGTCCGCTGGTGGAGGAGAGCGATCTCATCGACTCGCCGGTCGAACTGACCGCTGCCACGGTGATGTTCGAGCAGACGCGCGCGCTCCTGCCCGAGCTGCGCTGGGGCCTGCTGCACGGGCAGTTGCCGCCGGCAGAAAAGGCCGCGGTGATGCAACTGTTTGCGCGCGGCGAGATCGATGTGCTGGTCGCCACCACAGTCATCGAGGTCGGGGTCGACGTGCCCAACGCCGCGCTGATGGTGATCGAGCACGCGCAGCGCTTTGGCCTGGCGCAGCTGCACCAGCTGCGCGGCCGAGTGGGGCGCGGCAGCGCGCAGAGCTGGTGCGTGCTGCTGTTTGACGAGCCGCTGTCGCCCACGGCTCGCGAGCGGCTCAAGGTGATCTACGAGACCACCGATGGCTTCGAGGTCGCCCGCCGTGATCTGGCCATCCGCGGCCCGGGCGAGTTCCTCGGCAGCCGGCAAAGCGGTGTCGCCATGCTGCGCTTTGCCAGCCTTGACCAGGACGCCGCCCTGGTCGAACAGGCGCGCGAAGCCGCCGACTGGTTGCTGCGTGAGCACCCCCAGGATGCGACCGCGCATGTCACGCGCTGGATGCGGGGGCGGGATGGGTTGCTGGACGCGTAGCGCCGTCGCAGGTGTAGGCGACCGCTGCGCAGTCGCACGTGCACCCGCTCCGCTCGAGTTAGAGGGCCGCCTCGGGGCGGCCCGGCGGCAGCCCTGGACAACTGCCACGCGCGGTCGCGGGCACGAGAAGTTCGAACCGCCACGCAGGGCGTGTTGACATGCTTGTTCTGATTCTCAGAGGCGCCGTAGAGGCAGAGCAGCCGAAGCAGCAAACACAGCGCCCGTCCGTTGTCCCCGCGCAGGTGGGGGACTCAGTGTCGTTCAATCGCACTAGAGACACTGGATCCCCGCCTTCGCGGGGATGACGAACTTCCCCAGGTCGCGCTCGTGTTCTCAGGGGTGCTGCAGAGGCAGAGCAGCCGAAGGAGGGAACACAGCGCCCGTCCGTCGTCCCCGCGCAGGCGGGGACCCAGCGTCGTTCAGTCGCATCAAAGGCACTGGATCCCCGCCTGCGCGGGGATGACGAACTCCCCCACGTCGCGTTCGTGTTTTCAGGGGCGCCGCAGAGGAAGAGCAGTCGAAGAAGCGAACACACCGCCCGTCCGTCGTCGCGCAGGCGGGGACTCAGCGTCGTTCAGTCGCATCAAAGGCACTAACCCGGATATTTCACCAGTATGAGGTCAGCGGCCACGTGCTTACGCGCGTTGTCAGAGGAGAACGAGGCCTGCAGACAACCGAGGATC
>JBIIZX010000253.1:0-5440 GCA_044346055.1 Burkholderiaceae bacterium
GGCCACGGTGCTGGTGCAAAGCGGCACGCTCAAGCGCGGCGACGTGGTGCTGGCGGGCTCAGCCTTTGGCCGGGTACGCGCCATGCTCGACGAAGCCGGCAAGGCGATCACGTCCGCTGGCCCGTCTATCCCGGTCGAGATCCAAGGTCTGTCGGATGTGCCGGCCGCAGGCGATGAACTGATGGTGCTGGGCGACGAGCGCAAGGCGCGCGAGATCGCGCTGTATCGCGCGGGCAAATTCCGCGACACCAAGCTTGCCAAGCAGCAGGCTGCCAAGCTGGAGAACATGTTCGAGAACATGGGCGGCGATGGCGTGCGCACGCTGCCGCTCATCATCAAGGCCGACGTGCAGGGCTCGCAGGAGGCGCTCAACCACGCCCTCACCAAGCTGAGCACCGATGAAGTCAAGGTGCAGGTCGTGCACGCGCAGGTCGGCGGCATCACCGAGAGCGACGTCAACCTGGCGCTGGCGTCCAAGGCAGTCATCATCGGCTTCAATGTGCGCGCCGATGTGTCGGCCCGCAAGCTGGCCGAGAACAACGGCATCCAGGTGCGCTACTACAACATCATCTATGACGCCGTGGATGATGTGAAAGCCGCACTCGGTGGGCTGTTGGCGCCCGAGCAGCGCGAGCAGGTGCTGGGCATGGTGCAGATCCGCCAGATCTTCCGCGTGCCGAAGATCGGCGCGGTGGCCGGTTGCATGGTGGTCGATGGCATCGTCAAGCGCACCGCCAGCGCGCGCCTGTTGCGCGACAACGTGGTGATCTGGACCGGCGAGCTGTCGTCGCTCAAGCGCTTCAAGGATGACGTCAAGGACGTGAAGGCCGGCTTCGAGTGCGGCCTGTCACTGAAGGGCTACGACGACATCAAGGAAGGCGACCAACTGGAGGTCTTCGAGGTCACGGAGGTGGCGCGGACGCTCTAAGGTGAAACGTGAAAAGCGAAAGGTGAAACGTGGCCCTGCCACGCAGCCCCTCACATTTCACGTTTCACGTTTCACGTTTCACGCCCACAAATGAAACCGAAGAAGCCCCAACGCGGCCTGCGCGTCGCCGATCAGATCCAGCGTGATCTGAGCGAGCTGATTCCGCGCGAGGTGCGTGATCCGCGCGTTGGGCTGGTGACGCTGACCGGCGTCGAGGTCACGCCGGACTACGCGCACGCCAAGGTGTATTTCACGGTGCTGGGTAGCGAGCCTGCGCTGGCGACCAAGGGCTTGAATGCCGCCGCGGGCCTGCTGCACAACCTGCTGTTCAAGCGCCTGTCGATCCACACCATTCCGCGCCTGCACTTCCTGCACGACACCAGTGTCGAGCACGGCTTCGCCATCAGTCGCCTGATTGCCGAGGCGGTCGGCGACGGCGACGGCTCGGTCGAAAAGCCCGAACACCCGAAAGAGTGAGGACCGAGTGGTACGCGCCCGCCGGGGGGACCCCGTCGACGGCGTGTTGCTGCTCGATAAACCGAGCGGCATCACGTCCAACCTCGCCTTGCAAAAGGCGCGTCGGCTGTTGAATGCTGCCAAGGCGGGCCACACCGGCACGCTCGATCCGCTCGCCACGGGCCTGTTGCCGCTGACCTTTGGCGAAGCGACCAAGTTCTCGGCCGACCTGCTGGATGCCGACAAGGCCTACGTCGCGCTGATCCATCTGGGCGTGCGCACCACCACGGCGGATGCAGATGGTGAGGTGATCGAGCGCCGGCCGGTGGCGGTGTCGCGCGACCAGGTGCTCGACGTGTTGTCACGTTTCACCGGCAGCATCGAGCAGGTGCCGCCGATGCATTCGGCACTAAAGCGTGACGGCAAGCCGCTGTACGCGTACGCGCGCGAAGGCATTGAACTGGAGCGTGCGCCGCGGCCGGTGCGCATCGACCGCCTGGCGCTGCTGCAGTTTGATGGCGAGCGTGCGGAGGTGGAGGTCGATTGCAGCAAGGGCACCTATGTGCGCGTGCTGGCCGAGGACATTGGCGCCGCACTGGGGTGTGGCGCGCACCTGGCCGCCTTGCGCCGTACGCGGGTGGGCAGGCTGACACTGGAAGGTAGCGTGACCCCGGCCGCGTTGGAAGTCATGCCGGCCGCCGCGCGCCGCGAATGGCTGCAGCCGACGGATGCGCTGATTGCCCAGGTGCTGCGGGCCGACCTCGGGGCCGAGCAGGCGCGTCGCTTCGCGCACGGCAACGGCGTGGAACTCGGTGGGGCGCCCGGACGGCGCCGTGTGTATGGACCGAATGAAGAGCTGCTCGGCGTGGCCGAGCTCGATGAACACGGCGTGCTGAACCCGCGCCGCTTGATTGCGACGGCCCGCTGAAGCGGAGCAGTCCACCCGGCACAGGCCGGAAACGACATTGCCGTTTGCATTGAACTTGGGCCCCGGCCTTCGCCGGGGCAACGAAAGACGACCATGACCGCCCGCGCAATTCGCAACATCGCCATCATCGCCCACGTTGACCACGGCAAGACCACGCTGGTGGACAAGCTGCTGCAGCAGTCGGGCACCTTCCGCGACAACCAGCACGTCGCCGAGCGAGTAATGGACTCCAATGACCTGGAGAAAGAGCGGGGCATCACTATTCTCGCCAAGAACTGCGCGGTCGAGTACGAAGGCACCCACATCAACATCGTCGACACGCCGGGCCACGCCGACTTCGGCGGCGAGGTCGAGCGCGTGCTCTCGATGGTCGACGGCGTGCTGCTGCTGGTCGACGCCGTTGAAGGCCCGATGCCGCAGACCCGCTTTGTCACGCGCAAGGCGCTCGCCCAGGGACTGAAGCCGATCGTCGTGGTCAACAAGATCGACCGGCCCGGTGCGTGGCCCGACTACGTGATCAACGCCACGTTTGACCTGTTCGACAAGCTCGGCGCGACCGAGGAGCAGCTCGACTTTCCGGTCGTGTTCGCCTCGGCGCTTAATGGCTATGCGGGCACTACGTCAGACGTGCGCAGCGGCGACATGCGTCCGCTCTTCGAGGCGATCCTCGCCCACGTGCCGCAGCGCGAGGACAATCCCGATGGTCCGCTGCAACTGCAGATCTGCTCGCTCGATTACAGCAGCTATGTGGGCAAGATCGGCATCGGCCGCATTTCCAGCGGCCGCATCAAGGCCGGGCAGGAAGTGCTGGTGATGCACGGGCCCGAGGGTCATCAGAACGCGCCGACGACCAAGGGCCGCATCAACCAGGTGCTCAAGTTCAAGGGGCTGGAGCGCCAGCTGGTGGATGAGGCGCTGGCCGGCGACATCGTGCTGGTCAATGGCATCGACGAGTTGGGCATCGGCACCACGCTGTGCCCGCCGGACCAGCCCAATGCGCTGCCGCTGCTGAAGGTCGACGAACCCACGCTCGTCATGAACTTCTGCGTCAATTCAAGCCCGCTCGCCGGGCGCGAGGGCAAGTTCGTGACCAGCCGCCAGCTGCGCGAGCGGCTCGAGCGCGAGCTGAAGGCCAACGTCGCCATGCGCATGCGCGAGACCGGCGACGAGACGATCTTCGAGGTGGCCGGCCGTGGCGAGTTGCACCTGACCATCCTGATCGAGAACATGCGGCGTGAGGGCTATGAGCTGGCGGTGTCGCGCCCGCGCGTGCTGTTCAAGGAGATCGACGGCGTGAGGCATGAGCCATTCGAGCTGTTGACGGTCGACGTCGAGGAGCAGAACCAGGGCGCGGTGATGGAAGAGCTGGGCCGCCGCAAGGGCGATTTGCAGGACATGCAGCCGGACGGCAAGGGTCGCGTGCGGCTGGAGTACCGGATCCCGGCGCGCGGACTGATTGGCTTCCAGGGCGAGTTCATGACGCTTACGCGCGGCACCGGGCTCATGAGCCACATCTTTGACGACTACGCACCGGAGAAAGCCGGTGGCGTGGGCGAGCGCCGCAATGGCGTGCTGATCAGCCAGGACGAGGGCGACGCGGTGGCCTATGCGCTGTGGAAGCTGCAGGAGCGCGGTCGCATGTTCGTCAGCCCCGGCGAGAAGTTGTACGAGGGCATGATCATCGGCATCCACTCGCGCGACAACGATCTGGTGGTCAACCCCATCAAGGAAAAGAAGCTCACCAACGTGCGCTCCAGCGGCAAGGACGATGCGATCGACCTGGTCACCCCGATCAAGATCACGCTTGAGTATGCGGTCGAGTTCATCGCCGATGACGAGCTGGTTGAGGTCACGCCGCAGAGCATCCGGTTGCGCAAGCGCTATCTCAAGGAGAACGAGCGCAAGCGCGCCGACCGCGAGGCCGCTTGAGGGGCATGGCGCGCCCTGCGGGCGCTATGGCGCGCCTGCGGCGCTGTGACGGGCCTAGCGGCCCTATGACGGCGCCTTGGGGCGCCTAGGAAATCGATAGCGGCAACGGCGTTTGTGCTGTCCTTGCGCGCACCGCGCGCTCATAGCGCGCTTGCGCGCGTCATTCATCATTCATCATGTCTTCACCACACCGCCGCGCCATCGTCCTGATGGTCTGCGCCGCCACGCTCTGGAGCATGGCGGGGGTGGTCACGCGGCATCTGTCGCCTGAGCTGCAGGCGCAGGGCCGGTTCGAGATCACCTTCTGGCGCAGCCTGTTTGCGGCGGTCTTCATCGCAGGCTTTCTCGTTTTCATGCGGCGCGACGGACTGCGGCCGGTGCTGGCCGTGGGCTGGCCGGGGCTGGTGTCCGGGGCGATGTGGGCCGTGATGTATTCGGGCTTCATGCTCGCGCTCACGCTCACTACCACGGCCAACACACTGCTCGTGCTCAGCGTCGGCCCGTTGCTTACCGCGCTGCTCGCATGGCTGGTGCTGCGCTCGCCGATCCCGGCGCGTACCTGGGCCGCCATCGCGGTGGCCACCATCGGGCTGGCATGGATGTTCGCGCGCGGCGACGGTGGGCTGCCCACGGGCTCGCACCTGCTTGGCATGTCGATCGCACTTGCCGTACCGCTGGCCTCGGCCATCAATCTCGTGGCGCTGCAAAAGGTGCGCGCGCAGGTGGACCTGGTGCCCGCCGTGTTGATCGGCGGCGCACTGTCGGCTGCCTTGATGCTGGTTGCGATGCTCGCCACCGGCGCCTTGCCATTCATTGCCACGAGCAGCGACTTGCTGCTGCTTGCCGTGCTCGGATTCTTTCAGCTCGGCCTGCCCTGCATGATGATGATCCGCGCCGCGCGCCATCTGACCGCGCCGCAGATCGCCTTGCTCGCCTTGATTGAGGTGTTGCTCGGGCCGATCTGGGCTTGGCTTGGAGCGGGCGAGGTGCCGGCTGCCGCGACACTTGCCGGTGGTGCACTCGTTCTCGCTGCCCTGGTCGCCAACGAGCTGGTGGGGCTGCGCGAACGTGCTTCAGTGGCCGCCTAGCCCGGATATTTCACCAGTATGAGGTCAGCGGCCACGTGCTTACGCGCGTTGTCAGAGGAGAACGAGGCCTGCAGACAACCGAGGATCGCCGATGCCAAAGTGTACGCAAGA
>JBIIZX010000285.1:0-5039 GCA_044346055.1 Burkholderiaceae bacterium
GACTAACGCCGAGCTTGCGGCCAATATTCGCCCTGAGTTGGAAGCAGTAGAGCGTGATTTCTGGAACGAGGTCAACACATTGCGTACTGCGCGGGCTCACCAGGCGGCCAACATTGTGCCGCTGTTCGACAAAAACACTGGCGTCGGAAATACACCTTTCTTCTCGACTTGGACGGACACGCTGAAAAAGGCCAAGGAGCTGCCGGATGAGGCAGCCGATGCATTTCTTCCCGCGCTGCGCACGCTTGCCAACGTAATCTCTGATAGCGATGTGAAGAATGAGGAGAGCGGTAAATCTGTGCCGATGGGGCAGTACTTAGAGGAGCACAAAGAACTGAAGGCGCTCCGTGATCAAGTCGTGTCACTGCTGGAGCGAGCAACTCAAACCAAGGAGAACGACGCGCTGTTGACGCAGGCGGATGCGGCGATGAACGGTCTGCTGATGGGGCTGCGAGGCGTTGATGTGAACATCGGGAAGCTTAGCTATGACGCTGCGAACAATGTGGTGGTTCAAGCGAACGCGACCGCTAACCTCAGACTGAACAAAGCGCAAGAGAGCCTGCGGCTGCAGGAGGAGGCTCTTAAGGCGGCGGAAAGGCTGCATCAGGACTCGATAGAGCAGTCTAATAAAACGGCGGAGCAGGCGGTTTACATAGAGCGGTCGCACGCCTGGAATACGTCGCAGCAAGCAGACAAGCGGATCGATGTGGATGATCACGGTGTCTTTTCGGCTGGCTATATCAATGGGTTGTGGGTGATGCCCGTTATTCCAATAGAGGTTCAGACTGCAGACGGATATGTCGACCATGCAATCAAGGCACTGAATGCGGCCGGAGCGTTTAGTCCACCATTTCCAACAGGTGACACTAGGAAGTACACGGAGCAGGAGGCCGAAGACAAGTACGGGCCGGAACTTCGGAAATACTTCGAGAGAGTGCGGAGGGAGGCCGGCGCCGCGATAGAACCGATGAGGCCGGAGCGTTGATCAGAGAAAGAGTTGGTTCGACGCACACAATGAAGCGGTACCCATTTGATGGACGCTACGATTCGGCGCGAAGCGTTATCCACGGCCGGCCGGCGTGGTCGTGTCGTTCGAACACGACGCCCGCAAGCGGTGGGTAACGCGTGGTGCTTCATTTCGGCGCGTGGCGTCTGGAGATTCGCAATCGAGCGGCAGCGTATGAGCGAGGAGAAGCGACGCTGTACGACGCCGATGACGTGATTGCCGAAGCAACCCGACTGACGCAGTGAAACCGCTGCGCGTCGACTCGGCAGCCCGCGCCGAAGTTCTGCAGGCTAGGTCTTGCAAGGGTGGATTGAGTTTGAGTAAGAAGGTGTGGGCGCGGTGCGACTGGAGGCCGGTTCATGCCTGCATCATCCACCCGGCACCCGGTACCGGGAGCTCGGTCACAGTGAAGACGTCGAATTGCTCGAGAACGTGCTTCCCGGCGATTTCGCGACCGAGGAAGGGGATCGGGTGCAGTCGGCGCCGGTGGCATGACGACCAGAGCTGCATCGTGCAGCTGTGGCCTGACGCTCACAACGCGGGGCGGTTCCGTGGCGCGTATCCATCTGCGATTGCCTTGTTTCGCTGCGCAGACTGGCCGCACAGCAACGGCTTTCACGTTTCATCCAAAGTACCCGTGCAGGAACCACCCGCGCGGCGCGGTGAGTTCGCGGAAGATCCACAGGAGCTGGCCGCGCGGGTTGCGCGCGACAAAGTAGTCGCGATGCACGGCCTGCTGCGGCTTGCCCGCGGCGGGGCTGGCGAAGTCCCACCAACCGGCCTCGATGCGCTCGGGCCCGGTGATCAGTGTCAGCGGGCCGTCGAAGTTCGGTTGCTCGGCGCTCTGGCGCAGCGGCTTGGGCGCGGGTAGCAGCAACAGCGGACGCGGGCCGGCGGGCGGGGTGGAGGTCGCATCGGCTGCGGTATCAGCTGCCGCTGTGGCAGTCGCCGTCGCCGCAGCGCGTGTCCTTGGCGATGCATCGATTGCCAGCGGCACGGCGCGCATGGCGTGCTCGGGCCGATGATCATCGACCACCTGCAACTGGAACACGCGTTCCGATCCCAGGCGCGCATGCAAGGTCTCGGCCAGTTGCAGCCAGTCGTGGCTGCTGCCTTGGTCTGCGCCGCCCGGCGCTGGCGGCAGCAGGCTGCTGTTGACGGCCGCAAAGGGTTGCAGCCGCTCGACCGTCAGCCGCAGCGCGATGGCGGGCTCGGGTAGTTGCACGCGCGTGAGGCGTTCAGCCAGCAGCTTGGCCAGGCGCTGCGCGTCGCGCTCGGGCGCGGCGAGCTTGAGCGCGATATCGGTGGGTGGCGTGGGCAGCGCGCGGCGCGGGCTGTGGCGGGCGCTGAAGACAAGCTCGGTGGCGCCCGCATTGCGCCCGCGCAAGAAGCCTTCGAGCGAGGCAAGCAGCCGCCGCGCGGGGAACATCAGCTGCTCGGTGTCGGTCATGTCGGCGGGCAGTTCGATGCCGGCGACAAACTGCGCCGGTGGCTCGAAAGCCGGCTGCGGATCGGGCTTGCGGCCGAGCGCGCGGTCAAGACCGTCGAGCAGTTGCAGGCCGAAGCGCTTCTGCAGCTCGGCGCGCGGCAGCGCAAGCACAACGGCAACGCGGCGTAGGCCGAGCGACTCGAGCGTGTGGCGCGTGGCCTCGTCCACGCCAACCGATTGCCCGAGCGACAGCGGCAGGCGTTTGAGCACGGGTTCCAGTTCGGCCTGCGACAGGGCGTCGGCGCATTGCGCGCCGCGACTGCGCGTCAGCGCAATGAGCCAGGCACCGCGCGGCGTGGGCGCGGCACCGAGATCGGCGCGATAGCCAAGCTGGGCCAGCTCGCGCTGCAGGAGCTGCGTCAGCCGGTGGCGACCACCAAACAGGCGCAGGCTGCCGCCAATTTCCAGCAGCAGGCCGTGCTGGGCGGCATCGCTGCGTGGCGTGACCTGCGCACTGAACTGGTAGGCCCAGCCGGCGAGCTCGGCCAGCGCTTCGACTTCGCGCTCGGGATGGCGCGGCAGCGCAATGAGGCCATGGGCGATGGCCTGGGCGGCGGCGAGCTTCAGGCCCGGCGTGACACCGGCTGTGCGCGCAGCCTCATTGCAATAGGCCACCAGCGGGCGCTGCGCCGGGCCGTCGACCACCACGAGCGGCAAGGTGGCGCCCAGTGTGTCGAGCGCCCGAGTGGCCAGTTGCAGTGGCAGGGTGGGAAGGACGACGGCCAGCCAGAGTGACATGGATGGGCATGTGAGTGGAAGGTGAAGCGTGAGGTGAAATGTGAAAGGTGAAACGTGAAATGCGAAACAAGAGGCGCCATTTCATCTCTCAGCTCTCACCTTTCGCGCTTCACGTTTCACCGTTCGCTGCGCCTGATACGCCTCGATCCGCTGTCGCAGCACCTCGCGCCGCGCCAGGCTCTCGGCTGACCACACCTGGTCGCGCTCGTAGTACTCGGGCACCGTGCGCGCCTCCGCCGGCAGCACGACCCACGGCTGCCTGGAGGCAGTGAAGATGTGGATGTCGGGCGGCAGGTGGTCCGGCTCGTCGAGCGTGCCCACGCGCACGAACTTCACCAGCGGGCCGGCACCCGCGTAGTGGCTCCACAGCGCCACCTTGCAATGCGGGCAGCGCGCGATCTGCTGACCTTCGCCGCTGGCCGACGGTGTGTCGATGAGCACAGGTGCGGCGGCCAGGTCGATGAGCCATTCGGACTCGATCACGGCGTTCAGCGCGAAGGCGCTGCCGGTCTCGCGCTGGCACCAGCGGCAATGGCAGCAGTGCACGACCAGCGGCGCGGCCAGCATGCGATAGCGCACATGGCGGCAGGTGCAGCCGCTTCGAGCGGAAAGGGCGGGTGAGGCATGACGATGCTTGCTTAATGCGTGAACAGCGCCTTCATGGACCAGCGGCGCGCGCGTTGCTCGGCCTGCGTGGTGGACTGTGCTGCCTGTGCTGTGGCAGAGGGCACTTCAACCGGCTCTGCTGCGGCCGGTGGCGCCACGCGGGTGCTGCGCCAGTGCTCCGGATGCACGCTGAATTGCAGCGGTGTGAGCACGGGGCGGCCGCGCCGCTTGAGCACCTGCACCTGCAGGCGGCCCTCGTGTTGCGACAGTTGCAGACGCAACGCGGCGGGCGAGGGTGAGGCTGCACTGCGGGTGGAGCGCAGCACGAAGACCAGCGCGCGGCTCTGGGTGGCCAGCAGATGCAGGCGGCGCAGCGCGCGGAACTCGGCCTCGGCGCTGCTTCCAACACCGCTGCCACCACTACTGTTGCCAGCACTGAGCCAACCCACCACTGCTCCCAGGTGCGCAGCCCGCAGCGCCTGCTCGAACGCCCAGCAGCTTTCACGTGGCGTGGCCGGTTGCACGAAGATCGAACGCGATAGGTCGACGCCGGCGCCTTGCAGGGCGGGTGCATAGGGCAGGGTGGCCGTGGTGTTTGCTTTTTTTTCGTGGTCACAGGCAAGCACCCACACCACCGAGCGCGTGACGCTGCACTGGGCCAGCGCGGGGGCGAGCAGCGACAGTTCGCCCAGGCCCGGCGAGTCGACCAGCAACTCGACCAACTGACCCTGCGGCCAGCCGCCGCCCGGCAGCACAGCATCGAGGGCGGTAAAGCCGCTGGCCACGGTGGAGTCGGCCTCGGCCTCGATCACCTCGTCGGCCCGCCAGAGATGCTGCGGGTTCAGTGTGGTGACTGGCATGGAGAAGGTGCGTTGCGCAGATGCTGGTTGCCTGGATGCCGGCATCTCCAGACCCGCTTGCCGGGAGGCAAGTTGCGCCTGCATTGCGTGCGCTTTGATCGCCCGCATGGCCGGTGCCTGCATGGCCGGCTGCAGCGCGAGCTCGGTCGGTACCGGTGGCGGCACGGGCGCTCCTGCGGAAAACGATGGCGAAAGGAAGTCCTTGGCGACTCGCATGGGCGCCTCAACAAGAAGAGGTGGGTTGTGGGATGCGCGGGCCTGCCGCGCCTTGAACTGCTTGCGCTACTAAGCGCTACAGCGCCGGCCGGATGACTCCGACCGCAATGCCTTCGATCTGTAG
>JBIIZX010000254.1:0-5428 GCA_044346055.1 Burkholderiaceae bacterium
ATCGTGATGGGCGCAAGAGAACGCGGCCTGCTTCGCCGCAGCGTGTTGGGCTCGGTGGGCCGCAACGTGCTGTCCAAGTCGACGGTACCCGTGCTCTTGGTGCGGTAACTGAGGTCGTTGCCGTTGATGCGGTTGTCGCGAGCCGCGCAATGCCGCGCGCTATGCCAGAAGCGCTGCGGCGCCCTCGATTCGAGAAGAACGTTCAGACCAAGCTCAATCGCAAGACCGTGTGATGAAACGATCCTTCACGGCAGATCCAGTCGACGTCTGCACCTCGAAATCAAGGCCTGTACACAATTCATGATCGCGAACAGGGACTGACGCATGCGACTGACCTTTCTCGGAGCCGCCGGCTAAGTGACCGGCTCCTGCCTGCTGGTGCAGGCCGAAGGTGTTCGCTTCATCGTCGACTGCGGCATGTTCCAGGGTGCGAGCCGCGGCCCCGACAATGCCGCGGCCAAGAACAAGGCCGCGTGGCAGCGCGACCTGGGTGTGCTCGACTTCGTGCTGCTCACGCACGCGCACCTGGACCATTGCGGTCTGGCGCCGCGCTTTGCCTTGGACCCGCGGCGGCCACCCATCTACTGCACCCGGCCAACAGCCGATCTGGTGCCCGTGATGCTGCGCGACAGTGCGCATGTGCAACTGCGCGACGCGGGCACGCGCGGCCGCCAGGCACGGCCCACGGATGCGCCGCTGTACGGCAACGCCGAGGTGGAGCGTCTGGCGCTGCAGCTGTATGGCATGCCGTACGGCGTCGAGTTCCCGCCGCACCCGGCCGTGCGTGTGACCCTCAGAAGCGCCGGGCACATCGTCGGCGCCGCCTTTGCCGAGATCGTCGTGCGCGAACGCGGGCGCGAGCGCCTGTTGGTGGTCACCGGCGACCTTGGCGAACCGTCGGCGCTGGTGGTGCGCGCGCGCGACGCTCTCACCGCCGCCGACGTGCTGGTGCTCGAGTCCACCTACGGCGACCGCAATCACCGCGGCATGCAAGCCACCGAGGACGAGCTCGTCGGAGTCGTCGACGAGGTGCTGCACCGGCGCCACGGCAATCTGATCGTGCCGGCCTTCGCGCTCGGCCGCGCGCAGGAGTTGCTGGTTCTGCTGTACCGGCTGGCGCGCGCGGGACGTTTGCGCGTGCGGCTGGTGTTCGTCGACTCACCGCTGGCGCAGCAGGCCGCACGAGTGACCTTTGCGCACCTGGATGCCCTCGATGCCGACGCCGCCGCCTTCCATGCGGCCTTCACCGGCCACGAGGGCAAGCTGCCCTTCACGCTGCGCTACACCGAGAACGTGGAGGACTCGATGTTCCTGAATTCGATCCGCCAGGGCGCGCTGATCGTGGCTGCCAGCGGCATGTGCGAGGCCGGACGCATTCGCCATCATCTGCGCCACAACCTCGGGCGCAGTGAGTGCGGCGTGCTGTTCACGGGCTACCAGGCGGCGGGCACACTGGGCCGCCGCATCGTCGACGGCGCCAAGAGCGTGCAATTGTTCGGCGAGACGGTGCCCGTGCGCACCAGCGTGCATACGCTGGGCGGGCTGTCGGCGCACGCGGGCCAGGATGCGCTGGTGGACTGGGTACGCGCATGCCGCAAGCCGAAGAACGTGTTCATCGTGCACGGAGAACCCGAGGCCGCGCAGGCACTCAGTGCGCGGCTGGCGCGCGAGCTGCGCTGGGCCCCGACGGTGGCCCAGGCGCACACTGCCTACGAGGCGTGAGAGCCTGTGAAAAAATCGTCGCGAGCGGCCCGAGGTCGCGCCGAGCAGCGGACCCGTACAGAGGGTACGGCGAGCAGCGCAGGCGCGAGATCGGGTCGCGCAGTAGATTTCTTCATAGGCTCTGAGTCGGTCGGCCGCGAACCGCGGCATCGAACATGAACCACGATCCCGCCACCGCCCTGAGCGCGCGCCGCATCGGCATCGACACCTACCGCGAGAACGTGGTCTATCTGCGGCGCGACTGCCCCGTCTACCGCGCCGAGGGCTTTCAGGCGCTGTCCAAGGTGCAGGTGTCGGCCAATGGCGCGAGCATTCTCGCCGTGCTCAACGTGGTGGACGACGCAGCGCTGATCGGCGAATTGCAGCTCGGCCTGTCGGAGGAAGCCTTCGCGCAACTCGGTCTGGCCGAAGGCGCGGCGGTGCGCATTGCGCATGCGGAGCCGCCGGCATCGATCCATGCACTGAAGCGCAAGATCGGCGGCGAACGGCTGGCGCGCGAGGAGCTGCACGCGATCGTGCGCGACATTGCCGCGCACCGCTACTCGAAGATCGAGCTGGCGGCCTTCGTGGTCGCCACCAGCCAGATCGACCTCGAGCGCGACGAAGTGCTCTACCTCACAGAGGCGATGGTGGCCGCCGGCCGGCGACTCGACTGGAAAGAGAAGCCGGTCGTCGACAAGCACTGCATCGGCGGCGTGCCGGGCAACCGCACCTCGATGCTGGTGGTGCCGATCGTGGCCGCGCACGGCATGCTGATCCCCAAGACCTCCAGCCGCGCGATCACATCGCCGGCCGGCACGGCCGACACGATGGAATGCCTGGCCGAGGTCGAGCTGCCGTTCGAGCGCCTGGAAGCGATCGTGCGCGCGCACCGCGGCTGCCTGGCCTGGGGCGGCCGGGCCGACCTCTCGCCGGCTGACGACGTGCTGATCTCGGTGTCGCGTCCGCTGTCGCTCGACTCGCCCGGGCAGATGGTGGCCTCGATCCTCAGCAAGAAGATCGCCGCCGGCTCGACCCACCTGGTGCTCGACATCCCGCTCGGGCCAACCGCCAAGGTGCGGCACATGGACGATGCGCAGCGGCTCAAGAAGCTGTTCGAGTACGTGGCCGCGCGCAGTGGGCTGCGGCTGGATGCGGTGGTGAGCGACGGCCGCCAGCCGGTGGGCCGCGGCATCGGCCCGGCGCTGGAGGCGCGCGACGTGTTGAAGGTTCTGCACAACGACCCCGACGCCCCCGCCGACCTGCGCGTGAAGGCGTTGCGCCTGGCCGGCCGCGTGCTGGAGTTCGACCCCGACGTGCGCGGCGGCGACGGCTTCGAGGTCGCGCGCGACATTCTCGACTCCGGCCGGGCGCTGGCCAAGATGAACGACCTGATCGAGGCACAAGGCGCGCGCGCCTTCGACCGCCGCAACCCGCCGCTGGCCACGCTCACGCACGACGTGCTGGCGGGCGCTGACGGCGTGGTGGTCGCGATCGACAACCAGCAGATCGCGCGCATCGCGCGCCTGGCGGGCGCACCCAAGGCCAAGGGTGCCGGCGTCGATCTGGCGTGCAAGCTGGGCGAGGCAGTGCGCGCAGGCGAGCCGCTTTATCGCATCCATGCCGCAAGCCCGTCGGAACTGCAGTTCGCGCGCGAGGCGGCCGCCGGTGACGGCGGCGGCTTTGCGCTCGGCCGCGCCGATCAGGTGCCGAAGGTGTTTGCGGAAATCTGAGAGCCTGAGAGTCTTTCGCTCATGCCCGCTCATCACCCCAAAACACCCCTGCTCGTTGTTGCAAATGCTCGCCATAGCCCGAGCTATGGCTGCGCTTTGCGCCTAGATCAGGTGCGTTTTGGTGCGCTGCTCGGCCACGTTCGAGAAACTCCCAGGCTCTGACTCGCTACTGCACGGCCGCACTGCGCGTTCATGCACGCGCGCCCGATCCTGCGGCCACGCGATCCCGCCCGACCTTGCGGGCCGCTTTGCCGCTGCGCAGGTGGCTCGATGCCGCCGCCGGGCGCCGGCGCTCAAGCGTCGAGCAGAAACCCGATCCCGCGCGGCGTGCCAATGCGCTCGGCCCCGAGCTTGCGGCGCAACCGGTGGATGGGCTCGTCGAGCGCGTTGCTCGACGCCGTCTCGCCGCTGGCAGCCAGCCGCGCCTCGAGCCGGACGCGTTTGACGATCCGCCCCGACTGGCGGGCCGCCACATGACAGGTGCAGCGTGATCGACCATCGTGCGCCGGCCGATTAGGGCCAGTGCAAGAGAGCAAGCGCTGGAGCTGTCATTTGACATCGCGCCCGCATCGTTGCGCAGGTGTGTCCCTGCATCAACATCACTTGTCGCCGTTGGACTATCTTGAAGCTGGTGGTTCGGTGACAGACCGTTCTGTCCCAAGGAGAAGGCAATGATGGATACGATGACCCCTGACCGTTTCATGACCGACATGCGTACCGTGATGACCGACGTCGAGTTGCTGCTCAAGCAGGCGGCACAGACCAGCGGCAAAGAAGCGGAGGAACTGCGCTCGCGCGCCAGCGAGGCGATGCGGCGAGCCGGCATGCGGCTGAACCAGGCTGAACAGGCCGTGGTTGATCGTGGCCGCGTGGCAGTACGTGCGACCGACACCTGGGTACACCAGCATCCCTGGGGGACCCTCGGCCTCGGTGTGGGCGCGGCCTTTCTGCTCGGCCTGCTGGTTGGCCGGCGCTGATCGGCCATGGCCTCGGCGGTCGCCGCGCTAGGTCGCATTGGAGCGCACGCGCTGCGGCTCGTGACGTTGCGCGTCGCGCTCGCCGCCGATGAACTGGATGCCGCGCGCCTGCAGTGGCTGCGCTGGCTGGCGCTGGTGCTCGGTTTCGTGGCGCTGGCAGCGCTCGCGCTGCTGGCGCTCGGTGCCGGGTTTGCCGCGGCGTTCTGGCCGCAGTTCGGCTGGCCGGTTCTTCTGATCGTTGCGGCCGTTTACGCTTTGGCCGCAGCGTGGGTATTGCATCGGCTCGTCGGTGAGGTGCGCGCTGCGCCCCCGCTGCTGGATCTGACGCGCCACGAACTCGACAAGGATCTGCGCGTCGTTCGCGCGGGCACCGTCGCGGCGCCCGTCGGGGAGCTGGCGCATGAGTAGCGGCCGCGACCTGCGCATTCGGCTGCTGTGCCTGCAGGCCGAGACAGAGCGCTTCGGCCTTGAATTGGCCGTGCGCGAGTTGCAAGACAGCCTGGCCGGCGTGACCTCGTTTGCCGCGGCATTGCGTGGCGAGGCCGATGGCGATGCGCGCGGCCCTGTGATGGGCCGGGGTCGCCAGGTGCTGCGGGTGGCCTGCAATTACCCGTTGGTGACCACAGCGATCCTGGCGAGCTTCAAGGCGCTGTGGCACCGCCCCTTCATCGCCTTGGGCGCGGGCCTTGTGGCGGCGGCCGGCTGGTGGCTCGCGCGCCCGCTCGGCCAGTCCTCACCCGCGGCTTAGCCTCAATACTGTTCGCATAGCACCGCACGTCGTTCCCGCGCAGGCGGGAACCCAGTGTCTTTCGAGCCAAGCGATCGGCGGCACGCGCGCGAGGCAGACGAACCTGCTTAAGCGAACAGTGTTGGACTTAGCCTTCAATCAGCCTTCAATCAGGCCTTCAATCGCCGGGGCGGCCTTGCCTGAGCCAGCGACGCAGCAGCAGCCATACGCCCAGCATGCCGCCCAGGTGAGCGAAGTGTGCGATGCCGTTCAGGGTGCCGAAGACGCCG
>JBIIZX010000255.1:0-5411 GCA_044346055.1 Burkholderiaceae bacterium
CACGAATGTGCACGCATGACTCGGGGCCGCCGTAGCTGGCTAAGCCTTCAACGTATGACTCTTTCATTCACAACATCTCGCCGGTTTTGACCGGCGCACGGAGAAGTCCATGCGCGGCAACGCCCGCGGCTGCACCAGCAGCGGCGCGAACCAGTTAACGATGGCCACTGCGAGCTGGCTCGCCGACATCAGCAGCGCGGCGACGGCGACCGCCACGACCCAGGTGCCCACCGGCAGCGCCGCGAGCGGCGTGGCGAAGCCATACGAAGCGATCGCCAGCGGCAGCAGCGCGAGCAGCAGCGTGGTCGTGAGGATCGCGCCGGCAAACCAGGCGAGCGGGCGGCGCGCCGCGGTACAGCGGATGCGGTGCGCGAGCGAAGCGCGCAGCGCCACAGCGCGCTCCAGTTGCGCCTGCCCGGCGTCGACGAGGTAGTAGCCGACATGCGAGCGATGGGCAGCGGGCTGCGGCTGCGCGGCCGCTGCGCGTGCCAGCTGCACGGCGGCACCCGCCACCTCGGCTTCGCCGGCGTCGCTGTGGCGGGCGATGCGCTCGACGGCGTGGCGGTAGCTGTCGCGCGTGGCGAACGCCATGTGCGGATAGACATCGGCCGGATCATCGCGAAGCACCTGCTCGACCTTCGACAGGGTCTCGACGAACTCGCGCCAGTCCATTGAGGCGAGCAGCCGCAGGCTGCCGATGCTGTTGCTCACCGAGACCTGCGCCGCTGCCTGCGCCTGCGCTTCAAACTTCACCAACTGCTCGATCGTCTGTTGGATCTCGCCGAGATGCTGCTCGACCCAGGTCAGCGGCAGCGCAAGCGCGGTGCTGCGGCCATGCAGTCGGCGCGACAGTTCGGCGACAAAGGGCGCCGTCATCGCCAGCTCGGAGCGCGCCATGTCGGCAACGACGAGGATCAGGCTTTTCGGGTCGCGCTCGGCGACATCGATCATGCGGTCGGCCCAAAATCCTGCGAGATCGCGTTCGGCCATGCTCGCTGCGACCCGCGAAGCGACGCGCCGCAGGTTCTCGATCAGCGCCAGGCGAAGCATGATCGGCACCGCCCACAGCTCGCCGAGCCGCAGCGTCCTGACCGTCTGGTAAGAGGCGATGAAGCGCGTCAACGAGCCGCGGCCGAGCCTGCCGTCGCCGTGGGCCACCGCATGCAGGGCGAGGTCGTAGACGTGCGGCAGACCGGCGCTCGCGCCGCCGGCGATGCACGGCAACTCACGGCTGTAACCGGGCGGCAGGTGGCGCCTGGCCGTGCGCACCTCTTCCTCGATGAGGTGGAAGTTGTCGAGCAGCCATTCGCCGGCGGGCGTGACGCGACGCTGTTGGCCGGCGCTCTGCGCGAGCAGCGCGCATGTTTCGGCGAGCACTCTCTCGTTGTCGCTGAGCCTGCGCAGCAAGCGATCGCGGCTGCGCCGGCGCGCCGGCTCGTGCCCGGCGGCCAGGTGCCGGCCATGCTGCTCCATCTCGTCAGCGGTGAACAGCTGCGCGCGCAGCGGCGCCTCGTCGACGCGCATGGTTGTGCCGGCGATCGGCAAATGGTTGCGCGCGCGGAACCACGTTCGCAACCGCATGTTCAACCCGGGGTCGAACCAGTTCATCGCGTTCACAAGTCCTTCGTCGAACGCCAGATTGCGAGGCAGCCACGAAGGCCGGAGGGATCCCAGTGTAGTCAGGGGGCCCGAGAGCGCGGTGTTCGCCCTTGCTTCTGGCACGGCCGTCCGTCTTCGCTGCCGTGGCAGCGTTTGCCGCGGCACCGCAATCGGCTCGGCAGCGCACAGGCGAAGGTTGGCAATACGGCGCATGATCCGCGCGCGACGCCCCAACGCGTTCCGGATCGTCGCGACCCCAAACCACCAACGAACGTCCACTCCCGTGTGGAACGGCTGTCGGCGCTTGCAACGGCTACGCCGGCAACGGGACTCGTACCGGACGCGTTCGTGTTCTGGCAGGGGCGGCCCGAGCCGCCTTCATGACCGGCTCGCCTGCACGCCGGACTGGAACGGCGGCTGGAAGATCTTTGAAATTCCTATCCTCACTGATCGATCGACCGAACGGCGGCGATCCTCGCCTGAGCCCCGGCATCCGGCAGGCGTCCGTGGTGAGGTAGCCTGCGGGCATTGCGCACTGACGGCTCGGTCTACCCGCGCGGTGCGCTCCACCGAGAAGCCAAGCCGCAGATGGACACCACCCAGTCGATTCCCCCTGGCGCTGAACGACTCGACATCCGGGTCGACGAACTCCGGCAACTCTTCAACTCGATGGATCCGTCGCCCTTTCGCGAGCGCGATCTCGATCCGAGTGCGGAGCACTACATCGTCGAGTGGGCAAGTGAAGTGCGCGACGCAGCGCCGCTGGCGCTCGTGGTGCATGTCGCTCGCAATCCGTCACGCAGGGAGGATCTCGCGACGCTCCATCTTGCCGTTGACGAGTACTTCGCACGCGCCGCGGCGGCCGCACGCGTGCGGCTGAAACGCCTGTTTCGCCGGGGTCGTTGGAATCTCCTGATCGGCGTGCTGTTCGTGGCGGCCGCCAACATCATCGGTGATCTCGCCGGCGAGTTGCTCGGGGCGGGGCGTCATGGCAGGCTGATCCAGGAGAGCTTCGCCATCGGCGCCTGGGTCGCCCTGTGGCGACCGATCGAGATTTTTCTCTATGACTGGTGGCCGATCCGCAGAGAAGCCGAGTTGTTCGACCGGCTGAGCGCAATGCATGTGAGCGTCGTCACGACACCGGCGGCTGGCGCTGGCGCGACGGACTGAGTCACCTATCCTCCCTTTGAAATTCCTATCCACTCCGGTCCGGACCAGGTCGAGATCGTGGACTATCACTGAAGGAATGTGGCGATGGGGCGAGTGTTGAACCGAATGCGCACCGTGCATCCGGGCGAAGTGTTGCGTGAGGAGTATCTGGCGCCATTGAGCCTGAGCGTGAACGCCCTCGCCATGGCGCTGGGAGTATCTGCCACGCGCATTCACGAAATGGTGAAGGAGCGCCGCGGCATCACTGCTGACACGGCCGAACGATTGGCGCGCTGCTTCGGGGGCGATGCCGCATCTTGGCTGGCACTGCAAGCCGACGACGACCTGAAGACCTTGGCCACTCGGGACGACGTTGCTCGCAAGGTAGCGCCGCGCGAGGGCGCGCTTAGTGTCTTGACACGCAGTACCAACAGGAGGTTCCTTTGCTTCATCTCGACATCCCGACCACTGAAGAATTTCGCCAGCTGGCGCAGCGTCGCGCCGATGCCTGCGTCTCGATCTACTTGGCCACCACGCCTCTGACCCAGGATAGCGGCGCGGCGCGCATTGAGCTGGGCAACATGCTCCGCGCGGCCAACGAGCAACTGGCAGGCTTGGACAAGCGCCGCATGTCGCTACTGCAGGAGCACATCCATGACCTTATGGATGACGACGCATTCTGGGATGTGCAGGCCAATAGCCTGTGCATTCTCGCCACGCCGGACGACATCCATACGTACCGCCTGGCCAATAACCTGCAGCCGATGGTGGAGGTGTCGGAGCGTTTCCATCTCAAGCCTTTGTTGCGAGCCATCACCTTCCCGCATGTGGCGCTGGTTCTGGCGCTGTCCGAGAACGCCGTGCGGCTTCTGGAGGTGCTGCCGCAGGGCGCGCCGGTCGAGATCCGCATCCCGGGCATGCCGCGCGATGCCGCAAGTGCCGTTGGCAAGGCCAGCATCAATGATCGTTCCCATAGCGGGCGCGTGGGCGGCTCGGAAGGCAAGAAGGTCCGGCTCACGCAGTACGCGCGACAGGTGGATGCAGCGCTGCGGCCGATCCTTGCCGGGCGCCACACGCCGCTGCTACTGGTGAGCGCCGAGCCGCTCGCCTCGATCTTTCGCGGCGTGTGCAGTTCGGTCGACCTGGTGCGCGAGACCATCGCGGGCACGCCGGATCGCACGCCCGACCTCGAACTGGCGGTCGCGGCGCGGCAGGCATTGGATGCTGTCTACGCAACCCAGGTGGCTCAGTTTGCCGAGCTCTTCGCGGCCCGGCGGCAACAGGGACGCGGCACCACCGATATCGCCCAGGCCGGCCGCGCCGCTGCTCTCGGCGCGATTGATACTTTGCTTGTGGACATCGACGGCGTTGTCCCCGGCACCTTCGACGAAGGCACGGGCGCCGTCACCTTCGCCGCTGAAGCAGGGCAACACAACTATGGCGTGGTCGATGCAATCGCCAGTCAGGCCATGGCCACGGGCGCGCGCGTCCTGGGCGTTCGCAAGGTCGATATTCCTGACGGGGCAGATCTGGCGGCGGTGCTTCGTTACGCGGTCTGACCCCTGACCTGCGCTTGAACGAGGGCAGGCGTGCAGGGCACGCCTGCGGCATGGATGACTGGCAAGACTGAAGCTGGTGCAGTGTCGGCTGCGCCGATTTTAATTAGCACCGACGTGGCGCCGCGATGGGCAGACTAGAAACAGCGGGAACAGCGGTATTTGTCCAGTGGCGCTTTCTGTCGCCCACGCTGCTGCTTTGTGCCTGGCTGCTTGTGACGCCCCAGCTGGGTGGCGTGTGGCAGGTGCAACTGCTGCTCGAGGCGTTCATGCTGCTGACGGCGCTGGTCACGGTGTGGGCCAATCCGCAGTGGCGCAGGTTGCGCAGCGTGCTGATCGCGCTTTGGCTCTTTTCGGTCAGCGGCACCATTTTGTCGATCGAGATGACTGGGCGCGCGTCCTGGCGCTGGTTTCGCACGCTCGAGTTGTTGTCCACAGTGCCGATGGTGGCGATTCTGGCAGCGGGCATGCTCGCCTTCGTGATGCGGCAGCGAACATTGGCGCTCGACAGCATCTTTGCCACCGTTGCGGCATACCTTCAAGGGCGAGGAGATCATGGCGGCCGAGCAGGCTGGGGCCGTACCGATGGTCCCGAAGCCACAGACGTCCAACAACAAGGCCATCGGCCTGTATGACCGCAAGGACTTCGTCTACATCGAGCAGGACGACGCGTACGAATGCCCGGCCAAGGAGCGCGCCATCTATCGATTCACTTCGATCGAGAACGGCATGGCCTTGCGGAAGTACTGGTCCTCAGCGTGCACCAGCTGCGCCCAGAAGGACAAGTGCACAACCAGTAAGTATCGCAAGATCTCAGGCTGGGAACACGAAGCGGTGCTGGAGCGCATGCAACAACGGCTGGATGCGCGACCGCAGGCTGCACGCGAGCGACGGGAGACCGTCGAGCACACCTTCGGGACGCTGAAGGCATGGATGGGAGCGACGCACTTCTTGACAAAGACGCTGCAGAAAGTGCGAACCGAAATGAGCTTGCAGGTGCTGGCCTACAACATGAAGCGGATGATGGCGATCCTGGGTACTGCAAAGCTGATCGAGACGATGCAGGCGTAAGCCTGTTTGCGCTCGCGCTCACCGGATTGAGGCCAT
>JBIIZX010000256.1:0-5408 GCA_044346055.1 Burkholderiaceae bacterium
GCGGCGTGGCGATGCCCTGCACTCCGGCCACCAGCGCGCCGCTGCGGCCGATCTCGGTGCGCGTGCCGGTGGCGACCACCAGCCCGGTCGCCTGGCCGGTGGTGACCACCGTGCCTGAGTAGGCCATCCCGTGCCGCTCGGCGATCACCGCGTCGGCGGCGACGGCCGCGATGTCCTTGTCGACAGGCACCGATTCGCCGGTCAGTGGCGCCTCGTCGATCTGCAAGTTACGAGACTTCAGCAGGCGCAGGTCGGCGGGCACCTTGTCGCCGGAGGCAAGCAACACGATGTCGCCCGGCACGAGATCGACCGCCTCGACCTCGTGGCGCACGCCGTCGCGCAGCACGATCGCGTGGCTGGCCAGCATTGCGCTCACCGCCTCCAGCGCGCGCTCGGCCTTGCCTTCCTGGATAAAACCAATGATCGCGTTGACGATCACCACACCGAAGATCACCGCGCTGTCGACGTAGTGCGCCAGCAGCAGCGTGACCACGCCGGCGGCGATCAGGGTGTAGATGAGCAGGTTGTGAAACTGCAGCAGGAAGCGCAGCCACGCGCTGCGCTTGTGCGGCGGCGGCAGCTCGTTGCGTCCGTGGCGCAGGCGCCGCACGTGCACCTCGTCGGCGGCAAGGCCATCGTGCGTGCTCGCGAGCGCTTCCAGCGCCTGCTCGGTGGGCAGGGCATGAAAGGCGGGCAGCACATCGTTCGCGACGAATCGCTCGCGGGAACTCATGCAAGGTCCGGATGGGTCGGGTAGGCCGGCTCTGGCCGCTGCGGATCGACTGGCCGTCCAGGCAAGACGGCGCTGGCAGCCAGATAGCCGCTGCAGACGGCCGGAAAGTGGGCTGACGTCCAGTGCCGCACCGAAGATAGCCTTTCAATGCGTGCGGCGTCATAGGATGCCAGCCGCAGCGCATATAGTCACCGAAACATGAAGTGCTTAGTAAGTGTAGGAACCTAGTTCTCACACCGGCGCGGTATCGGACTGCGCGTTGACTCCCGTCAGGTCCGCGCTCAGAGGTCAGGGTAAACACATATTGAAGTGGCGAAGCAGCGTGCGCTTCTTGGTCTTCGGTAGAGTGCCACCATGACGCCTCTGCATCCACCCGGTTGGGCGCGCGCGCGGCTTTGCCAATGGCATCGCGGCCGAAGGCATCGTCGTCGCCATCGCCGGGCAAATCGGCTGGAATGCGCAGCAGCAGTTCGAGAGCGATGACCTGGTGGCGCAGACGCGCCAGGCGCTGATCAACGTGCTCGCGGTGCTGAACGAAGCCGGAGGCCGCGCCGAGCACATCGTGCGAATGACCTGGTATCTGGTGGACAAGCGCGACTACCTCGCTCGCGCGGCGGAGATCGGCGCGGTGTATCGCGAGTTGCTCGGTACCCACTATCCGGCCATGACTGCGGTGCAGGTGGCGGCGCTGATCGAAGATCGTGCCAAGGTCGAGATCGAGTGCACCGCCGTCATCCCGAAGCCCGATCCTCTGATGCAAGCGACGGGCGGCGGGAACTGATTCAACTGCAACTCGCCTCTGGCTCGTTGCTTTACTCGGGCCGCACAAAGAAGCTGAACACGTAGTGATTTGCGCTGCCAGTGCGGACCACCGATGCGCCTAGGGGCGCACACGGCAGCGGGGCAAAGCGGGTCAGCGCGGGCGCCTGCATGAGCGCCCTGCCCTGCCGCCGGCGCGTGTCGCTCCAGACGACCAACAGCAAGCCGCCGGGCCGCAGCGCCGCGTGACAGGCAGCGAAGGCAGCGTCCACGGCTGCGCGCTCGTCCAGGCCCCCAGCCGAGCACACCATTGCAGACGATGACATCGAGCGCGGCCAGCGCGAGGTGCCGGTCCAGCTGTTCGAGGCGGCCCACGATGTGCCGGCGCGCACCATGGCGCGCCGCGCAGGCATCGGCCTCCACCGTCATGAAGTCCTTGTGCGCAAACAGCGCTTAGTAGCGCGGCGGGCACGGATGGCGCAGGTGTCGCCTGCACCGGCGATGGCGCAAGCAAAGGACGCGCAGCGGCGTCACTGGAGGCGAGCAACTTGCGAAACGCACCGATGCTCTGCGGGCGCGCCTGCGGCGCGGGTGCCAGCGCCGCATCGATGGCGGCGAGAAAGCGGTCGCTGTAGCGGCCCTGTGCCACCTGCGCCAGTGGCCGGTAGGCATCGTGGACCATGCGCCCGACCGATGGCGGCGGCGCCTTGCCGGTGATGGCAAAGTGCATTAGCGCACCGAGCGCGTAGAGATCGGTCCACGGCCCCTGCTTCATGCCGGGAATCTCGTCGTACTGCTCGATGGGTGCGAAGCCCGGCTTGAGGATCACCGTGAGCGCCTGCGTCACGTTGCCATTGGTGCCACCCAGCACCCGACGCGCGGCGCCGAAGTCCAGCAGCAGAGGGCGTACATCGGGCCGATCACCACCCACAAGCAGCACGTTGTCGGGCGCGATGTCGCGATGCAGGCAATCGGAGCGGTGCAACAGGTCCACCGCGTCGAGCAGCGGCACGAGCAGGCGGCGCAGCCAGGCTTCATCCGGCGGCACCGCCGGCCAGTTGATGCGCGCCTTCAATGCCTGCTTCAGATTGCCGCCCTCGTACAGCGGCATGGCCATGTAGGCGGTGCCATTGGCCTCGAAGAACCGGTACACCTTGACCAGCGCCGGGTGATCGAACTGCGCCAGCATCTTGGCCTCGTTGATGAAGCTTCTGAGGCCGATATCAAAGGTCTCGCGATGCTCGGGCGACTTCACCACCACGCTCGCATCGGCGCGCCGTCCGGCCAGCGCGCTCGGCATGTACTCCTTGACGGCCACCGTGCGTTCGAGCTGGCCGTCGCGCGCCTTGTAGACGATGCCGAAGCCGCCTTCGCCGATCACACCCAGCAGCTCGAACTCGTGCAGCCGCGTGCCCGGCGGCAGCACGTTGTTGCTGCCATCGCTGGGCTGTGTGCCGGCCTGGGTGCGCAGCCGCGTTGCATCGGGATCAGCGGCACCCGCAATTGCCCCAAGGCTGCCCTGCGGCTGTTGCGTAGCTACCGCCACGGTGCGATCCGGATCGGCAGAAGGCGGCTGACCAGTCATGCGATTTTGGTGACGCGGTTCGACTCAATCACTGCGAGCCATGTGTCGGCGGGACGGCAGCGGGACAGCAGCGGGATAGCAGCGGGAGCGGGCACGCGACGTACTTGTAATCGAGTCTATCGTCACGCGTAGACTTTTGAACGACTGAATATTCAAGCCAGCCGAGTGAACCCATGAACGCGCCTGACGTCAACCTCAAGACACCCGCTGCCAAAGCCCAGTTCAAGTGGGACGACCCGCTGCTGCTCGACGCACAACTGACCGACGACGAACGCATGGTGCGCGAGGCAGCGGCGCGCTACGCGCAGGACAAGCTGGCGCCGCGCATCCTCGAGGCGTTTCGCCACGAGAAAACGGACCAGGCGATCTTTCGCGAGATGGGCGAGCTAGGCCTGCTCGGCCCCACCATCCCGGCCGCCTATGGCGGGCCGGAGCTGAACTACGTGAGCTACGGCCTGATCGCCCGCGAGATCGAGCGCGTGGACTCGGGCTATCGCTCGATGATGAGCGTGCAAAGCTCGCTCGTCATGCTGCCCATCCTTGAATTTGGCTCGGAGGCGCAGCGGCAGAAGTACCTGCCCAAGCTCGCCACGGGCGAGTGGATCGGCTGCTTTGGCCTGACCGAGCCCAACCACGGCTCCGATCCCGCCGGCATGGAAACGCGGGCGCGCGCAACCGACGGCGGCTATCTGCTGCGGGGTGCGAAGAACTGGATCAGCAACTCGCCGTTTGCCGACGTGTTCGTGGTGTGGGCCAAGAATGACGCGGGCAAGATCCGCGGCTTCATCCTTGAAAAGGGCATAAAGGGCCTGTCGGCACCGGTGATCAAGGGCAAGATCTGCCTGCGGGCCAGCACCACGGGCGAGATCGTGATGGACGACGTGTTCGTGCCGGCCGAGAACGAGCTGCCGCATGTCGAGGGGCTCAAGGGCCCGTTCACCTGCCTGAATTCCGCGCGCTACGGCATTGCCTGGGGCGCGCTGGGCGCAGCGGAGTTCTGCTGGCACACCGCGCGGCAGTACGTGCTCGATCGCAAGCAGTTCGGCCGGCCGCTGGCCGCCAACCAGCTCATTCAGAAAAAGCTCGCCGACATGCAGACCGAGATCACGCTCGGCCTGCAAGGCTGCCTGCGCCTGGGCCGCATGAAGGACGAAGGCACCGCCGCGGTGGAGATCACCAGCATCATGAAGCGCAACTCCTGCGGCAAGGCGCTCGATATCGCCCGCACCGCGCGCGACATGCTCGGCGGCAACGGCATCAGCGATGAATATGGCGTGATGCGGCACATGGTGAACCTCGAGGTCGTCAACACCTACGAGGGCACGCACGACGTGCACGCGCTGATCCTCGGTCGCGCGCAGACGGGAATCCAGGCATTCGTCTAGGACCTGTCAACACTTGGATCGCTCATGCGTGACCTCCAGAACGATTGCAATCTAGGCGCGCTGCCGCAGGCAGAGCGGGTCCCTGTCAAGGCAACGCAACGACGAGTGCGGGCGCGCATTTCGAGAACCGCGAGGATCGCCCTCCGGGCCGGCCCTTGGCGGGGCGCGCAGCGTCGTTGCGCCCCGGCCAATGGTCTCGCTCATGTAACCAATGAATCGCCTAGCTGCGCGCCCCGCCAAGGGCCGGCGCATGCGCGAGCCAAGCGTTAACAGGCCCTAGTGCGGCGGCAGCGAGTGCGCTCGCTGGCAAGTCAAAGGAGATCAGCATGGTCAGTGAACCCGCTGCGCCAGTCGCTGCGGCTTTGCCCGCGCCTGGCGTCGCTGCCGCGCGCTACTTGCATCGCAGCTCGAAAGGATGCTTGGCGTTGTCGGTTGCACTCGTCGTGAGCATGAGTGCGCAGGCGCAATCGCTGAACGGCCGCCTCAGCGGACTGGTTGCCAACCGCGTGGAAGGCGATCGCAGCGGCGCCTGCGTGCAGGCGGCGCGCGTGGAGCTCAATGCCACGACCCAGGTCGCCATGGCAGCGCACTGCGCCCGCTTTGGCGAGCGCAGCGTGCCCTTGGGTGCGCGCTTCGAGATCGGCTCGATCAGCAAGGTGTTCGTCGGTCTGCTGGCGGCCGAGACGGCCGCGCGCGGCGAACTGCGACTCGATGAGCCGATCGATGCGCTGCTGCCGCCCGAGGCGGCCGGCGCGCCAGCGGCCGTGCGCGCGCTGACCTTCACCGATCTGCTGACCCACACGTCGGGCCTGCCGCCGCTGCCGCTGCGCTTCAAGCCGGCCAATGGCGCTCTCTTAAGAAACACCTCGCAAGTGGTTGATTTGCAAAGTAGGTTTCAGGCGGTTTGCGGGGCGGCGACGAGTTGCATGCCCAGCTTGCTGGCGCG
>JBIIZX010000257.1:0-5395 GCA_044346055.1 Burkholderiaceae bacterium
GCGGCTGACACCCAGACTCAGCAGCGCATCAATGCACCGGTTACACCATCAGAAACGCCCAAATGGCACGGTCACTTGCTCCACCAGGCCCATACAACAGTGACTGGTGAAACATCCGGGCTAGCTGGACTGCCGGAGCTGTTGGTGCATGGGTGGTCTGGGCCGTGGGGCGCCGGCGTGACATGGCCGCCGGCAGGGTGCCTGGCGTGGGACGCGCGCCAGGCGCACAGCGGCGTCAGCGGCCCCGCAGGATCACCCAGCCCATGATCGCGCCGGCGACGCCGGCCGCGAGGAGCATCGGCCCGCCGCCAATCAGGCCGGAGACGATGAGAAAGCTGCCATAGCAGCGCAGATACTCATGCGGCAGGCACCAGACGCTGGTGGCCAGCGCCGAGAACGAGGCCCAGGTGAGCAGTGCCACCAGCAGCGAGCGCGAGAACGACTGCGCCATGGCCGTGACCCTCTTGCGCGCGCCCTGGTAGACCACGATGGCAAAGAGCGCGGCAAACAGCCCCGGCACGGCAAGGAACACGAACGGGCTCACGCCGCCTTCCTGCGCGAAGCTCGACAGCATGTGCTGCACGGTGGCGGCAGCGAGCACGCCGCAGACGGCAAACACACCGCCAGCGATCACGGCGGGAGATGTCTGTAGCGCCACCGAGGCGCGCGGGGAGCCTTGGGCGTGACGCGCGGGCAGGTGGCCGAATGAATCGGGCGCGTCGGTGTGCGCTGCACTGGTGGCGCCGGGGCCGGTATCGATCACGACCAAGCGGCGCGCTGCGGCGGACGCTGGCGCAGCGCGCACTGCGCCTGGCATTGCGTCGGGCACATCGCCGTCATCGAGCGCCGCGGGCGCCTTGTCGTGTGGGCGAGCCCCACCGTGGGCGATGCCTCTGCGCACGAGTGCCTGGCGCTTGCTCGCTGCGCTCATCGTTGCTCCCGCACCCGCGTGTCTTGCGGCAACTGCGCTGTGACTTCGATCTCGATCAGCATGCGCGGATCCACCAGGCCGCAGACGATGGCGGTGGCAGCCGGACGTGCATTGGCGAAGTAGCTGCCAAAGACGGGTGCCAGCGGTTCGAACAGCTGTGCGTCGGTCAGGTAGTAGCGCACCCGCACCACGTCATCGAGCGTGCAGCCGGCCTCGCGCAGCGCTTGCGCAATATTGGCAAAGCACTGGTGGCATTGCGCCAGGGCGTCCTCGGCGATGGTCATGCGCGCATAGTCAAAGCCGGTAGTGCCGGCCACGTGCACGTACTGCCCATCGACCACGGCGCGGCTGTAGCCGGCCACCGCCTCGAAGCTCGAGCCCGAACTGATCAGCCGCTTGCTCAACCCTGCTCCTGCTTGCTTGGCGCGCTTGCCTGCGTGAAACAACGACAACGCCCGCGATTGTCGATGCTGGCGGTCCCGCGTGGCGCCCTCAGTCGCCCAGGGAGGGCGGCTGTCCTACCACTCGAACTGCTCGCCGGTGTAATTGAGGAACTTGCCGTTGTGCGAAGCGTTCGCGCTTTCGATGACCCGGCGCAAGCCGTTGACGCTGGTCTGCACGTCAATGTCCGCGCCCGCGCCGCCCATGTCGGTCTTGACCCAGCCAGGGTGGAACGCCATGCACACCACGCCCTTTGGCCCCAGCTCCAGGCTCGCCGCCTTGAGCACCGAGTTCAGAGCCGCCTTGCTCGCCCTATAGAGCCAGGACGTGGGCGTGGCCATCAATGTGGATGAGCCCATGCGGCTCGAGATCACGGCCAGCTTGCCGCGCGCGTTCTCGAGCGCCGGCGCCAGCACCGGCAGCAGCTGCATGGTGGCCAGCACATTGGTGTGCATCACGGCATCAAACTGCGCCTGCGTCACCGCCGTGATCCCGCTGCTGCGCGGTCCGGACACGCCGGCGTTGATGATCGCCAGATCGAGTTGATCGCCGGCGAAGTGCCGGCCGAAGTCGGCAATCGCGGCGGCGTCGCGCACGTCGAGCAGCAGCGGGCGCGCACCGAGGTCGCGCAGCCGCTGGCCGTCATCGGCCTGCCGATAGGTGGCGTACACGCGCGCGCCGTCCGCGGCGTACTGGCGCGCCAGCTCCAGCCCGATCCCACGCGTGGCGCCGACGATCAAGACATTACTCATTTGAAAACCCTTGAACTCAGGCTGCCGCGGCGTTGCGCGAAAGCGCCAAGCGAAGCGCCAGCATGGCAAAGAGCACGCCGCCCGTTGCTTGCGCCAGCCGCGTCCAGACAGGCATGGTGCCGATCCGCCGCAACTGGCTCGACAGTGCCACGACCGCGAACAGGAACAGTGCCCCGTTGATCACGAACACCGATCCGAGAAAAAGGAAGGCCAGTGGCTTGTGCGGCGCGTGCGGAGCGATGAACTGCGGCAGCAGCGCGAGGAAGAACAGCGCCACCTTGGGGTTGAGCACGTTGGTCAGGAAGCCCTGCGTGAAGACCTGCCGCAGGCTCTGCTGCTGCCCGCCAACCGGCTGCGCGGCTGTGCCAGCGCCGCGCCACGCCGCCTGCAACAGACCGACCGCAAGCCAGGCGAGGTAGGCAGCACCAGCCAGCTTGATGACGGTAAAGGCCATGCTGGAGGCCGCGAGCAGCGCAGCAAGGCCGAGTGCGGCCGCCAGCGCATGCACCACGCAGCCCGCGCTGATCCCCAGCGCCGCTACCAGTCCTGCGCGCCAGCCCGACTGCAGGGTGCGGCTCACGGTGTAAAGCAGATCCACACCCGGCGTGGCGTTGAGCACCAGCGCGGTGAGGATGAAGAGCAGCAGGTCGTGCGTGCCGAACACCGCGTGCACTGGTCAGACCGCGGGCACCGCGTCGCGGGTGCGCGCTTCGACCACGTTGCCGGTGTTCACGGTGCTGGCGGGTTCGAACAGGAGTACGTGCGCCTCGTGCTCCGCGTAGGGGCAGTGCTCGACACCGCGCGGCACGATGATGAACTCGCCGGGCCGTACCAGCTCCGTCCGATCTCGAAAGCGCATCTGCAGCTCGCCCTCGACCACCAGGAAGAGTTCGTCTTCGTCTTCATGGTGGTGCCAAACGAACTCGCCCTTAAGCTTGACCAGCCGAACTTGCTGACCGTTGAGCTCGCCGGCCAGATGCGGATACCAGTACTCGTGGATCTGCGCAAACTTCTGCGCCAGGTTGACCACGCGGCCGCTCATACCAGCTCCAGGGCCAGGGCTGTTGCCTCGCCGCCGCCGATGCACAGCGCCGCCACGCCGCGCTTGCCGCCGGTCTTTTTCAACGCCCCCAGCAGCGTGACGACGATGCGCGCGCCGGAGGCGCCGATCGGGTGCCCGAGTGCGCAGGCGCCGCCGTGGATGTTCACTATCTCATGCGGCAGCTTGTGCTCGACCATCGCCGCCATCGTCACCGCGGCAAACGCCTCATTGATTTCCCACAGGTCCACGTCACTGGCCTTCCAGCCGGTTTTCCCCAGCACCTTGCTGATGGCACCCACCGGCGCTGTGGTGAACCAGTCCGGCGCCTGCGCGTGCACGCTGTGCGCGAGCACGCAGGCGATGGGCCGTGCGCCCAGCTTGTCTGCCGTGGAGGCGCGCATCATCACCAGCGCGGCGGCACCGTCGCTGATCGATGACGCATTGGCGGCGGTGATGGTGCCGTCCTTCTTGAACGCGGGTTTGAGTCCCGGGATCTTGTCGGGTTTGCCCTTGAACGGCTGCTCGTCCTTGTCGATCTTCGTTTCGCCGGCCTTGCCGGCGACGGTCACCGGCGCGATCTCCCACGCAAAGCTGCCGTCCGTGTTGGCCTTGAGGCTGCGCTCGAGCGAGGCAATGGCGAACCTGTCCTGCGCCTCGCGCGTGAAGCCGTACTTGCCCACGCACTGCTCGGCAAACACGCCCATCGCCTTGCCGCGGTCATAGGCGTCCTCCAGGCCGTCGAGCGCCATGTGGTCAAACGTCGTGAACGCGCCGTAGCGATAGCCCTTGCGCGAGCCCACCAGCAGATGCGGCGCGTTGGTCATGCTCTCCATGCCACCGGCCACGAGCACGTTGGCGCTGCCCGCCAGCAGCATGTCGTGGCCGAACATCATGGCGCGCATGCCCGAGCCGCACATCTTCGACAGCGTGACGGCCCCTGCCGAATGCGGCAGCCCCGCACCAAGCGCGGCCTGGCGCGCCGGTGCCTGACCTTGGCCCGCCATCAGGCAGCAGCCGAACAGCACTTCGTCGACGGCATCGCCAGCGATGCCGGCGCGCTCCATGGCGGCCTTGATGGCCACCGCACCCAGCTGCGGCGCCTGCAGCGAGGCAAAGTCGCCGAGCATGCCGCCGATGGGCGTGCGGACGGCGGAAACGATGACGATGGGATCGGACATGTCTCACTCCTTGATGCGGGTGATGGGCCGGCGGGATCTTGGGCTGTTGCGCCGCAAGTCGGCAGGCGGCTCGCAGACCCGTCATTGTTCCAGATTGGTGCCGTCGCCGGCTTGGCCTGCCTGCCGTGTTGTGCCTGGAAGCCGGGCTGGCTGGTCTTGCTCCATGCGGGGCCGCTGGTGCGATGGACAGCGCGGCGCGGCCGGCGCAAAGTGACGCGATCCGGCCTTGGCTGCAGCAAGTTCAACCAGCCCCAAGAGGGCAGAAAGGACGTCTGCCATGTCACAAGACACCCGCGAACTCGTCGTGCTGATGACCCGTGGTGCCGACCACGAGCTGTCCTCGGTCGCCTTCACCGTCGCCTGCGGCGGCATCACGGCGGGCATGAAGGTCTATGCCTTCCTCACGAGCTCGGCGGTCGATCTGGTGCGCGAGCGCGCGCTCGACACGACGCACGTGCAGCCGATGGATCCGCTGAAGACGCTGATCGAGGACTTTCTCAAGCGCGGCGGCACCATCTGGGCGTGTCCGCCGTGCGTCAAGGCGCGCGGCTACACGCAGGACGATCTGATCGAGGGCGTGGCCGTCCAGGGCGCCAGTGCCATGCACGCGCGACTGATGGCGGGCGCCGCCAGCCTGAGTTTCTAGGTGACGGAGAACGCTGTGACGGCAGGGAGCAAGACTGCAATTTTCACCGCCGCCGGCCGCGGCATCGGGGCAGCGGTGGCGCGCGCACTGGCGCACGAGGGTTATCAGTTGGTGTTGCTGACACCCAGTGGCTGTGCTGCTCTGGCACAGGAGCTGGGGGCGGTCGCGCTGGCAGGCAGCGTGGCGCGCGCCGAGGACTTGCAGCGCGTGGTCGATCTAGGGCCTGTTAACGCTTGGCTCGCGCATGCGCCGGCCCTTGGCGGGGCGAGCAGCTAGGCGTCTATTGAGCTTTCCTTAAATAGCGACATCACCACAATTCGGCCTGAGCCCAGCAGGCAGCGATGATCGAGGGTCGCCGCTGTGCGCTTTTGAGCTTGTTGCGCGCGGTGGTGTTGAGTTCGTCGA
>JBIIZX010000012.1:0-18087 GCA_044346055.1 Burkholderiaceae bacterium
CCGAGCAGCGCACGAAAACGCGCCTGATCTAGGCGAAAAGCGCAGCCATAGCTCGGGCTATGGCGAGCATTTGCAACGACGAGCAGGGGTGTTTTGGGGTGATGAGCGGGCATGAGCGAAAGACTTTCAGGCTCTCAGGCCCTGCTGGCGAGCGACAGGCCGGCGGATCGGTCGCCCAGCGGCGCGGATCGACACTGCCACTGCGCGGATCGACCGCGGCGCGGGTGCATCGCTCGGCTACGATGCGCGCTCTCGCAAGAGCAACAACTCACGGCCCTCGCAATGTCCAGCACGCCCAATAGCGGTAGCGATGCACTGTCCCGACTCGCGATCGATCGCAGCGCGGATCGCACCACCGAGCGCGGCGGGCTGCCCACGCTGCGCCGCAAGCGGCCCTGGTTCAAGCGGTGGTGGGTCTGGGTGGGGGTCGCGCTCATCGCGGTGGCAATTGCCGCGGCCTTCGCACAGCGTGGCCGCGCCACGGCGGTCGAGATGGGCAGCGTGACGGCCGCTTATCCGTCGCAGGCGATCGCGGTGCTCAACGCCACCGGGCGCGTGACGGCGCAAACGCGCGCGTCGGTGTCGAGCAAGGGCACGGGCCGCATGGAATGGCTGGGCGTGGTGGAAGGCCAGCGCGTGGCCAAGGGGGATGTCATCGCGCGGCTGGAGAACCGCGACGTGTCGGCCCAGCGCGACCAGGCCGCCGCGCAGATCAAGGCGGCGCAGGCCAATTTAGCCCAAGGCGAGGCGGAGCTGGAAGACGCGCGGGCGGCGCTCAAGCGCACCCAGGAACTGGCATCCCAGAATTTCATCTCCACCAGCGCAGTGGATACCGCCGCGGCGCGCTTCAATAAGTCGCGCGCGGCGATTCAGCAGTTGCAGGCGCAGATCGCGGTGGCGCAGGCCAACTATCGCGCGTCCGAGGTGACCTTCGAGCAGACGCTGATCCGCGCGCCATTCACCGGCATCGTGCTGACCAAGAGCGCCAACGTGGGCGACATCATCACGCCATTTTCCGCAGCCGCGGGCACCACCGGCGCGGTGGTGACGATGGCCGACATGGCGACACTCGAGGTCGAGGCCGACGTGTCGGAGAACTCGATCAGCAAGATCACGCTCAACCAACCCACCGAGATCCAGCTCGACGCCTTTCCGGACCTGCGCCTGCTCGGCAGCGTGTCGCGCATCGTGCCCACGGTGGATCGCAGCAAGGCCACGCTGCTGGTGAAGGTGAAGTTCGAGGAGACCGATCCGCGCGTGCTGCCCGACATGAGCGCACGCATTGCCTTTCTCTCGCGCGCGCTGACCGCAGAGGAACGCAAGGCCGTGCCGGCGCTGCGGCCCGAGGCGGTGGTGCGGCGCGAGGGCAAGGACCATGTCTACGTGGTGCAGGCGGGCGGCAAGGAGGGCACGGCCGTGATGCCAGCCAAGGACGCGGCCCAGGATGCAGGCAAGGATCTCGGCAAGAACGACGCGGCCAAAGGCGACCCCGTGTTGCGCGCCGTGCTGACGCCCGTGCAGCTCGGCGCCAAGGTGGGCGACCTGGTGCGCGTGAACAACCTGGCGCCGGGCACGCGCGTGGTGATCAACCCGCCAGAGAAGCTCGGCGACGGCCACCTCGTCACCGCGCAGAAGAAGTGATGCAGGCGCCGCAGGCACCAGCGCCGGCCGTTGGTTCTGCTGATGGTGGGGCGCACAGCGGCGCGCCGCAGCCGGCTGCGAGCGCGGCCAAGCCCTCGTCAGTGCGCACCACCGGCAGCGGTGCCGCAGCATTGGTGCAGATCCGCCACGTGAGCAAGAGTTATCAGCGTGGCGAGCAGGTGGTGCCGGTGCTCACCGACATCAACCTGGATATCGGCCGCGGCGACTTTGTCGCGCTCATGGGCCCGTCGGGCTCGGGCAAGAGCACGTTGCTGAATCTCGTCGCGGGCATCGACAAGCCCGACGGCGGCTCGATCGAGATTGCCGGCGAGGACATCACGCGCATGTCCGAGGGCGATCTGGCCGGCTGGCGCGCCGCCAATGTCGGCTTCATTTTCCAGTTCTACAACCTGATGCCGGTGCTCAACGCGTTCGAGAACGTGGAGCTGCCGCTGCTCCTGACGGGGCTGTCGCGCGGCGAGCGGCGCGAGCGGGTGGAGCTCACGCTGTCGCTGGTGGGGCTGGCCGACCGCATGGACCACAAGCCCAACGAGCTGTCGGGCGGGCAGCAGCAGCGCGTTGCCATTGCGCGCGCACTGGTCAGCGATCCGCTGCTGGTGATCGCCGACGAGCCCACCGGCGACCTCGATCGTGTGAGCGCCGCCGACATTCTCAACCTGCTCGACCGGCTCAACTCGGAGCTGAACAAGACGATCGTGATGGTCACCCACGACCCCCGCGCCGCCGAGGCCGCGCATCACCTCGTGTACCTGGACAAGGGGCAGCTCACTGATACCAGCCCCTACGCTGGGGCGGCTGCATGACGAAGGGCATGATGAATGACGGCGACTTCGTCGCCTATGACGGCCGCTGTGCGGCCTGTGATGATCTGCGGCGCATAGCGCCGCTCATAGGCGCCACGGGCGCCGTCATAGGGCGCGCAAGCGCCCGTCATGGCGAGTGCAACGAGCCTCATGGCGAGGCTGATTTACTCACGTAGCGAGCATCATGTTTTTCCTCAAGCTCGTCTTCCTCAATGCCTTCCGCGCCCGCCTGCGCGCGGCGCTCACGGTGCTGGGGCTGGTGATCGCGATCGTGGCCTTTGGGCTGCTGCAGACGGTGGTCAACGCCTGGTATGCGGGGGCCGATGCGGCCTCGCCGACGCGGCTGGTCACGCGCAACGCCATTTCGCTGGTGTTTCCGCTGCCTTACTTTTATCGCGAGCGCATTCGGTCGCTGGAGGGCGTGCGCGGCGTGGCGGTCTCCAACTGGTTTGGCGGCATCTACAAGGACGAGCGCAATTTCTTCGCGCAGTTTGCGGTGCAGATCGAGAACTTCATGCCGATGTATCCGGAGTTCGTGTTCGATCCGCAGGAGTACCAGGATCTGTTGCGCGACCGCGCGGGCGCGGCGGTGGGGCGCGCGCTGGCCGATCAGTACGGCTTCAAGGTGGGCGATCGGATTCCGATCCGCGGCACGATTTATCCGGGCAACTGGGAGTTCACGGTGTGCGCCATCTATGACGGGCGCGACGAGGGAACGATCACGCGCCAGATGTACTTTCACTGGGACCTGGTGGTCGAGCGGATGAAGCCGCGCTTTCCGCGCCTGTCGGAGCGCATTGGCGCCTTCATCGTCGAGGCCGACAGTCCCGACCGCGTGGCCGAGGTGTCGGCAAGGATCGACCGCGAGTTTGCCAACTCGCTGGCCGAGACGCTGACCGAGACGGAAAAGGCGTTCCAGCTGTCGTTCGTGGCGATGCTGGAATCGATCCTGCTCATCATTCGCGGCGTGGCCTATGTGGTGATCGTGATCATCCTGGCGGTGGCGGCCAACACGATGGCGATGACGGCGCGCGAGCGCCTGAGCGAGTACGCCACGCTGAAGGCACTGGGCTTCGGCCCGCCGTTCGTGGCGCGGCTGATCCTGGCCGAGAGCCTGGTGGTGGCGCTGATCGGCGGCGTGCTCGGCATGCTGCTGACGCCAGTGGTGGCCAAGCTCGTGCACGGCGCGGTGCCGCAATTCGCGCGCTTTGAGGTCTCGACCGACACTTATATCCAGCAGGCGATCGCGGTCGTGCTGGTTGGTTTTCTTGCTGCCCTGGTGCCGATGGTGAAAAGTGCCCGCGTCAAGATCGTGGACGGACTTCGACATGTGGGGTAGTGCGTGCTCGGTGTACGCGATCGGCTGCGCCGATCGCACGTGCGCCTCGCACGAAAAGTCAGTGGGTCGGGCTTGGCTCTGGCCGCTCGCTGTCGCGAGCTTTGCGTCGGCGTTGCCGACACAAGCCTCCACCGCCCCGGCGGTGCCGGGGTCGGAGCGGCCGGGCGCCCGACCCAGTCAAGAATGCAACGAGGCGCGCTGACGCGCGCCGAGACTCTTCATGGCCGTGCCCCTTAGTTACGTCGCCCGAAACCTGTGGGTGCGCAAGTTCACCACGGTGCTCACGGCCGGGGGCATGGCGCTGGTGGTCTTTGTGTTCTGCGCGGTGCTGATGCTCGATGCGGGGCTCAAGAGTGCGCTGGGGGGCACGGGGCAGGTCGATAACGCCATTTTCATCCGCAAGGGCGCGCAGACCGAGGTGCAAAGCGGCGTGTCGCGCACCGAGGCGGCGCTGATCGAGGCCTTGCCGCAGCTGGCGCGCGGGCCGGACGGGCAGCCGATGGCCTCGCGCGAGGTGCTGGTGCTGAACTCGCTCATCAAGATCAGCTCCGGCAAGCGCAGCAACGTGCCGGTCCGCGGCCTGAGCGCGATGGGGCTCACGCTGCGGCCGCAGGTCAAGCTGGTGGACGGGCGCATGTTCCGGCCGGGCTCGACCGAGATCATCGTCGGGCGCAGCGTGAAGAACCAGTTCGAGGGGGTGGCCATCGGCCAGACGCTGCGCTTTGCCCAGCGGCAGTGGACGGTAGTGGGTGTGTTCGATGCCGGGCAGACGGCGTTCGCCAACGAGATCTGGGGCGATGGCGAGCAGCTGCTGCAGGCGTTTCGGCGCGTGTCGTTTTCCAGTGTGATCGCACGGCTCGAGCGCGCCGGCGACATTGGCACGATCGAGACCACGCTGGCGGCCGATCCGCGCCTGACCATCGAGGTCTTTCCCGAGCGCCAGTTCTACGAGAACCAGTCCAAGGATCTGTCCCGCTTCATCACCATCATCGGCAACGCGCTGTCGATCATCTTTTCGCTCGGCGCCATCATTGGTGCGGCCATCACGATGTACGCCTCGGTGGCAACGCGCACCAGCGAGATCGGCACCCTGCGCGCACTGGGCTTCAAGCGCCGCTCGATCCTCGTGGCCTTCCTGCTCGAGGCGCTGCTGCTGTCGTTGGTGGGTGCGGCGGTGGGCTTGTTTGCCGCGAGCTTCCTGCAGGTGACCACCATCTCCACCACCAATTTCAGCTCGTTCTCCGAGCTCGCCTTCAACTTCAAGCTCACGCCAGGCATCGTGATGAGCGGCACGGTCTTCGCGCTGATCATGGGCTTTGTCGGCGGCTTTCTACCGGCCATCAAGGCGAGCCGCATGAAGATCGTTGATGCGCTGCGGGCTGATTAGGCCCGAACGCCGGCCTGATGCTGTCCGTGCTCGTCGATTAACGCTTGGTCGCCGCCGGCCGCCAGTTGCTCGCAATGGCGCGTTGAGTATGGGGCGAGGCGATAACCTTGGTCAGGTTTTGGTGAAACAGACGCGAGCGCGCGATGATCAGCTGTCCCCGATGTGGCAACGCGGTCCATCCATCCGCTTCCGACTGCCCCAAGTGCGGGCTGCTCGCGCCAAGTCTTGCGCGAGAGGTCAAGGTGAAAGATCCGAGGACGGGACAAGAGAGTCAAGTATGGACGTCGCTAGCGGAATCAGATCGAGTCGACTACGTTTGTCCACGCTGTGGGTTCGTGTCGTGCCGGGCTGGCGAGCTTTTCGTAGCGACGAGCAATCACTGGCTGCTGCGCGTTCTTTTCCAACAGCGGCTCAGCTACGAAGCATGTCGTGCATGCGGTCACATGACGATGACGCAGCCACATGCGTAGCTTGCGTGCGCCGGCTTGTCGAAGCGCGCCCCGTGGGGCAACGGCCGGCTTAGGCTTCCTTTATGGATCTTCCGCTGGCAGGCATCCGCGTCGTCGAGTTCGTGCACATGGTCATGGGGCCGACCTGCGGGCTCGTGCTGGCGGACCTGGGTGCGGAAGTGATCAAGGTCGAGCCGGTGGACGGCGACAACACGCGGCGCCTGTCCGGCTCGGGCGCCGGGTTCTATGCGGCGTTCAACCGCAACAAGAAGAGCCTGGCGATCGACGTCAAGGATCCGGCCACGAAAGCGGCGGTGCTCAAGCTGATCGCCACGGCGGACATCGTGACGGAGAACTTTCGTCCGGGCGCGATGGACAAGCTGGGCTTCGGCCATGCGGCGCTCAAGGCCGTCAAGCCCGATCTCATCTACGTCTCGCACAAGGGCTTTCTGGCGGGGCCGTATGAGGAGCGCACAGCCCTGGACGAAGTGGTGCAGATGATGGGGGGGCTGGCCTACATGACCGGGCCGCCGGGCCGGCCAATGCGGGCGGGCGCCAGCGTCAACGACATCATGGGCGGCATGTTTGGCGCGCTCGGCGCGGTGGCGGCGCTGTACCAGCGCCGGGCCGGCGGCAGCCAGGCGACCGGCGCCGGCCGGCGCATCGACAGCGGGCTGTTCGAGAACTGCGTGTTCCTGGTGGCGCAGCACATGATGCAGTTCTCTGTCACCGGCACGCCCGTGGCGCCGATGCCGGCGCGGCTGCCGGCCTGGGGCATCTATGACGTGTTCACGCTGGCCGATGGCTCGCAGCTCTTCCTGGCGGTGGTGAGCGACACGCAGTGGCAGGCGTTCTGCGCGGCACTGCAGCGCGCGGACTGGGCGACGGATGCGCGCCTCGCAACCAACCCGCAACGCGTGGCCGCGCGCGACTGGCTGCTGCCGCAGGTGATTGGGCTGGTGGGCCAGATGCAGCCGGATGCGCTGATTGCGCTGGCCACCCGCGCGGGCCTGCCGTGGGCGCCGATCACCGCGCCCGAGGCGCTGTTTGATGATCCACACCTGACCGCCTCCGGCGGCCTGGCGCCGATGACGCTGCCCGATGGCCGCGCCACCACAACCCCGCTGCTGCCGCTGGCCCTGGATGGCGCGCGCCTGCCGCTGCGCGCCAGCCCGCCGCGTATTGGCGAGCACACGCGCGAGGTGCTGGCGCAAGCGGGTGTGCCGGTGCACGAGATCGAGGCGCTGATCAAGGCGGGTGTGGCAACGGGCTGACAGTGCTGCTTGCCCGTGGAGGAGCCCCGATGCTCCTGGCGGCTGCCGGCTGCTAGGATCGTCCGTCGGCAGGCCATGCTGCAGCTGCTGAGCCGGTCAAGGCACAGAGCACGTGCTGCACCATAAGGCGCAGCACAAGCCGCGTCACGAGCTGCAGCGCAAGAGATCGACACAAGATCAGACAAAGGAGACAGTGCATGAAACGTCGTGAGTTTTCGGCGGCCCTGGCCGCTGCATCGGCTGCCCCGCTGCTGGGGAGCTTTGGCAATGCGCTTGCGCAATCAGGATCACAGCCCGCCCCCGCCATCAAGATGATGATCCCCGCCAACCCCGGCGGCGGCTGGGACAGCACCGGTCGCGCGCTCGCGGCAGCGATGCAGGCGGCCAAGGTGGTGTCGAGCGTGCAGTTCGATAACAAGGGCGGCGCGGCCGGCACCATTGGTCTGGCGCAGTTCATCAACGGCACCAAGGGCGATCCCAACGCGCTGATGATGGGCGGCATGGTGATGGTGGGCGGCATCATCCTCAACAAGTCGCCGGTGGGCCTCGACCAGGTGACGCCGATTGCGCGTCTGACCACCGAGAACCTCGTGGTGGTGGTGCCGGCAGCCTCGCCGCACAAGACCATTGGCGACCTGTTGAATGCGTTCAAGGCCAACCCGGGCGCCGTGTCGTGGGGCGGCGGCTCGGCCGGCGGCTCGGACCACATCCTGATCGGCCTGATGGCGCGCGCCACCGGCGGCGACGCCACCAAGGTCAACTACGTCGCGTTCAAGGGCGGCGGCGAGGCGGTGGCGGCGATCATCGGCGGCCACGTGGCCGCGGGCGTGTCGGGCCTGTCGGAGTTTGCCGAGCACATCAAGTCCGGCCGCATGCGCGCGCTGGCTGTGTCGGGCGAGGCGAAGGAAGATGGCATCAGTACGCTGAAGGAGCAGGGCATCAACGTGGTGCTTGGCAACTGGCGCGGCGTGTTTGGCGCACCGGGCATCAGTGCTGCGCAGCGCGATGCGCTGGTGAGCATGGTGCGCGCTGCCACCGAAACCCCGGCCTGGAAAGAGAGCTTGCAGAAGAACGGCTGGCAGGCGTGGTTCCTGCCGGGCGAGCAATACAAGGCCTTCATCGACGAGGACACCAAGCGCGTAGGGGCGATCCTCGAATCGCTGGGGCTGCGCAAGTAGCGCTGCGAACGAGTACGGCGCAACTGGTGTGGCACGCGTACTTCGGTAGTAGGCAGGTAGAAGGCAGGTAGAAGGCAAGGAAGCGGGCTGGCGTCGGGCGGTGTACTCGGCGCGGCCCGTTGCTGTGACGACGTCGAAGAGCAACAAGACCAACAGCGCGATTTGTACAAAGGACAAGCTTGTCCGAGCCCGTTGCAAGCACCAGCGCGCCCGACCATCTGGCTGAAGGACAGCGGCGCCGCGCTGCGCTGATCGAGCTGGTGATCTCGCTGGCGTTCATCGCGCTCGGCGTGTTCGTCTACGCCATCGCGCGTGGCATGCCCTCCACAGGCGGCTTCTCGGGCATCGGTCCCGGTGCGATGCCCACCGTGGTCGGCAGCGGCCTCATCATCGTTGGCCTGTGGCTGCTGGCCGAGCGCCTCACTGGCGGCTGGCGCGAGGCGGAAGCGCACCCCACCGAGCGCGGCGAGCACGGCTTCGTGGTGTCGGGCTTCGTGTGGGTGTCGGCGGGGCTGATTGCGCAGATGCTGCTCATCAACAGCGCCGGCTTCGTGATCGCCGCAACGGCGCTGTTCGTCGGCGTGTCGCGCGGCTTTGGCAGCGCGCGGCCGTTGCGCGACGCGACCCTCGGCTTTGTGATCGCTCTCGGCATCTTCTTTTTCTTCGTGCGATTTTTGAACGTCAATCTGCCGGCGGGGTGGCTCAAGCCGATCCTCGGCGCGGCGGGGATCTGATGGATACGCTCAGCGCACTGTTCGGCGGGTTTGCGGTTGCCCTGCAGCCCATGAACCTCTTGTGGGGCGTGGTGGGCGTGACGCTCGGCACGCTCATTGGTGTGCTGCCCGGCGTGGGCCCCGCACTCACCGTGGCGATGCTGCTGCCGCTGACCACCAAGCTCGACCCCACGGGCGCGCTGATTATGTTTGCCGGCATTTACTACGGCGCGATGTACGGCGGCTCCACCACCACCATCCTGCTGAACACGCCGGGCGAGAGCGCCAGCATTGCCACCGCGCTGGAGGGCAACCAGATGGCCAAGCGCGGCCGCGCCGGCCCGGCGCTGGCCACCGCAGCGATCGGCTCGTTCGTGGCCGGCACCATTGCCACCGTGCTGCTGACCCTGCTGGCGCCGATCGTGGTGGAGATCGCGCTGAAATTCGGCCCTACGGAGTACTTCGCGCTGATGGTGTTTGCCTTCATCACGGTGTCCGCGGTGCTCGGCTCATCTACGCCGCGCGGCCTGGCCTCGCTCTTCGTCGGCCTGCTCTTTGGCGTGGTCGGCATCGATGAGCAGACCGGGCAGATGCGCTTTGCCTTTGGCGTGCCGGAGCTGCTCGACGGCATCGATGTCGTGGTGCTCGCAGTGGGCCTGTTTGCCGTGGGCGAGGCGCTGTACGTGGTTGCGCACGCGAGCAAGCTCAAGGAGGAGATGGAGCAGCTCAAGGGCTCGCTGTGGATGAGCCGCGAGGACTGGCGCCGCTCGTGGCCAGCATGGCTGCGCGCCACCGGCATTGGCTTTCCCTTTGGCACCATTCCGGCAGGCGGCGCCGAGATCCCGACCTTTCTGTCCTACGCGACCGAGAAGAAACTGTCGAAGAATCCAGAGGAGTTCGGCAAGGGCGCTATCGAAGGCGTGGCCGGACCGGAAGCCGCCAACAACGCTGCGGCCACTGGCGTGCTTGTGCCGCTGCTCACTCTCGGGATCCCCACCTCTGCCACGGCAGCCATCCTGCTCGCGGCGTTCAAGAACTATGGCATCCAGCCTGGGCCGCTGCTGTTCCAGACCCAGACCGCGCTGGTGTGGGGGCTGATTGCCTCGCTCTACGTGGGCAATGTGCTGCTGCTGGTGCTCAACCTGCCGCTCATTGGATTGTGGGTCAAGGTGCTGTCGATCCCCAAGCCGCAGCTGTACGCGGGCATCCTCGTCTTTGCGACCATGGGTGCGTACAGCCTGCACCAATCGGTCACCGATCTCATCATCCTGTACGTGTTCGGGGTGCTCGGCTACGGCATGCGGCGCATGGGCTTTCCGGTGGCCCCCTGCGTGATCGGTCTCATCCTCGGGCCGCTGGCCGAGACGCAGCTGCGCCGCGCGCTGTCCATCAGCCAGGGCGACTGGACCGTTTTCTTCACGCATCCGATCGCGGTCACGATCCTCATCATTGCCGGGCTGGTCTTGCTGCTGCCGGTGATGTTCAGGCTGATCAGCGCCCGGCGTGGCGCGGGCGCCTAGCGCCGACGAAGTCCGCACGTAATTCTTTCGGCAATTCCTCGCGCGCGTTGTCAGCCGCTGCCGGCCTACCTCGTTAAGTCAGGTCCTCCCCGTACGTTTGTCGCGCAGCCAGCGGCAAGCGACGCCCAGTCCGACTTGCGAACCGCCAAAGCCGCATGCGCCTGCCGCTGAAGCTTGTCCTGCCCGTCCTGGTTGCCGCGCTCGGCACCGGCATCGGCGCGGGCCGCACCTCACTCGACCACTGGGAGCGGCGCACGATCTTCCAGACCGAAATCGCGCTCACGGTCGACGCGCGCTTTGTGCCCGACGATGCCGTGGAGTTCGACCTCGACGTGCCGGGCGGCGGTGTCTCGGGCAAGGACAAGGTGCACGCGTGGTACCTGGCTGCGGCGCAGCCCGATGCAGCGACCGTTCTGTACCTGCATGGCGCGCGCCATAACCTGTACGGCAATGCGAGCCGCATCGAACGCCTGCAGGAGCTGGGCTACAACGTGCTTGCGCTCGACTATCGCGGCTTTGGCCGCTCCACTGCCATCTTGCCCTCGGAAGCCAGCGCGATCGACGATGCCAAGCTCGCCTATGCCGAGCTGGCGCGGCGCCAGCCCGATGCGGCCCGCCGCATCGTCTACGGGTACTCTCTGGGCGGGGCAGTGGCCATCGCGCTGGCGCGCGATATCGATGACAGCAATGACGGCATTGCAGGCGTGGTGGTTGAATCGTCGTTCACCAGCATTCCGGACCTGCTGCGCACGATGCGCTGGGGCTGGCTGCCATTCGTGCGCATGGCCGTGACCCAGGACTTCGACTCGGAACAACGCATCAGCGCGGTGACGCAGCCGCTGCTGTTTTTGCACGGCACGGCCGACTCGATCGTGCCGCACACCATGAGCGACCGGCTGTACGCCGCCGCGCGCCAGGTGCCGCAGCAGTACAAGCGCATCATCAAGATCGACGGCGCCTCGCATCGTGGCGCGCTCGCCATGGCAGCCAGCGACTATGGCGATGCGCTGCGCCAGTTTGCACAGCTGGCCGCCGCGCGGGTCACGACTAGCGTGAGCCAGCGGGCGGCAACAGAGGGAGCAGGCGCGATGACGCTGCCGCCTGCGCTGGCCGGGTCGGCCGCCGCCGCAACGCTGCTGCACTGATCCGTGGCTGGCCCAGACACCGCGTCCTCCGGGCCTGCCCAACCCACCTCCGCGTCCGGCGCGGCGGCACCTCCCGTTGCAGTGGACGGTGCTGCCGCGGACACCGCAATCAACCCGACGGCCGCGCCGCCGCCACAGCGCTCTGCGTTCACCCTCGCCGTCACGGTCGCCGTTGCACTGCTCGGTGCGACGCTCGCCGTGTGGGGTCATCTGCCACTGCCCTGGTTCACAGGACCGTTGCTGGCGATTGCCGCGGTGAACATCGCTGGTGCCCATCTGCGCGCCGTGCCATTTGCGCGCGACGCTGGTCAGTGGGTGATCGGCACCGCGCTTGGCCTGTACTTCACGCCCGAGGTGATTCGCGAGGTGCTGCGGCTGGCACCCTGGGTGCTCGGCGCCACTGCCTTCATGCTGCTGCTGGGCCTGGCCGGCGCCTGGGCGCTCAAGCGCCTGAGCGGCGAGTCGGGTACCACGGCGTTCTTTGCCTGCGCCATTGGCGGCGCGAGCGAAATGGCGGCGCAGGCCGAGCTGCACGGTGCGCGCGTGGATCGGGTGGCGGCCGCGCACAGCCTGCGCATCATGCTGGTGGCGCTGATCGTGCCGTTTGCCTTGCAGTGGGCCGGCGTGCAAGGGGCCGATCCCTATGAGCCTGCCGCGCGCGTGTTCAGCTGGGCGGGCTTTGCCGTGCTGGTGGCGGTGACCGGCGGTGGTGCAATCGTGTTGCTGCGCTTGCGTGCGCCGAACGTGTTCATGATCGGGCCGCTGTTGGCGGCAGCAGCGCTCACCGGCAATGGCATCACGCTGTCCTCGCTGCCCACGCCGGTGCTCAATGCCGGGCAGCTCTTGATCGGCATTGCGCTTGGCACGCGCTTTTCGCCCGAGTTCTTTCGCGCGGCGCCGCGCTATCTTGCCGCGGTAGCGCTGGTCACCCTGGCCTACCTCGCGGTGGCGGCGCTGTTCGGCTGGGCGATGTCAGTGTTCAGCGGCATGGCCGTGGCCACCGCCGTGCTGGCGACCACGCCCGGCGGCATCGGCGAGATGGCGATCACGGCCAAGCTCCTGAAGCTGGGCGCGCCCATCGTCACGGCCTATCACAGCGTGCGTATGAGCCTAGTGGTGCTGACGATCGGGCCACTTTATCGGCTGGTGCGCGCGCTGGCACGCCGCTGGAGCAAAGGAGGGCAAGCATGAAGGTGCTGGTGTTCGGCGGCACGCGGTTTCTCGGCCGCCATCTGGTCAACACACTGTGCGCGGCCGGCCACGAGGTCACGCTGCTGAACCGCGGCCGCAGCGACCCGACGCTGTACAAAGCGTTGGAGCAGCTGCATGGCGATCGCGATCCGCGCGCAGCCGAGTCGACCAGATCGGCGGGTGCGGCCGATGCTGCCGCTGGCAGGCCGCAAGCCGTCAATGCGCTGGCGCAACTGCAGGGCCGCAGCTGGGACATCGTATTCGACCTGAGCGGCTACGTGCCGCGCGTGGTGCGTGCGGCCTGCGATGCACTGGCTGGCCGCGTGGGGCGCTATGTGTTCGTCTCGAGCATCAGCGTGTACGAAAGCTTTGCTGCGCCTGGCCAGGATGAGTCGGCTCCGGTTGCAAGGCTTGCCGACCCCGGCAGCGAGGAAGTGATGGCGCACTACGGCGCGCTGAAGGCCGCGTGCGAGCGCGAGGTGCAAGCGGTGTTCGGCACGCAGGCCCTGCTGGTGCGGCCGGGGCTCATCGTTGGGCCGTTTGATCCGACCGGCCGCTTTACTTACTGGCCGCTGCGCATGGCGCGCGGTGGCGAGGTCCTCGCGCCGGCCCCTGCCAGCTATCCGGTGCAGGTCATCGATGCGCGTGATCTCGCCCGGTGGATGGTGGATGCGGCCATGGCGGGCGCGAGCGGCGCCTTCAACCTGACAGGGCCGGCCAGCCCAGCGTCGGCCGTGCCCGCGACACTCGAGCAGGTGCTGGCCGAGTGCAAGGCGGTCACTGGCGCGGACGCGCGCGTGCATTGGCTCGACGCCGACATTCTGCTCGCCGAGGGCGTGGCGCCGTGGATGGATCTGCCGCTGTGGGTTGGACCGGATGACGCGGCGATGAACCAGGTGTCGGTGGCGCGCGCGGTTGCAACGGGGCTGGTTACGCGCCCACTGCGCGAGACCATCTTCGACACGCTGGCGTGGACCGGGTCGGCCGACTATCGCCCGCCCGCCGGGCCCTACGCCAAGGTGGGCCTGCCGCCGGACCGCGAGGCGGAACTGCTGGCGCTGTGGGCGAACAGGGCGAACAAGACAAGCCCGGCAAGCTGAGCGACGCTTGGCAGACAAGATGCTGCAGCAAGGCGGATAGCCGGCGATCGCAGCCAGCAGCACGCGGCGACTGGTGACGCGTGCCACGGGCAACTGGACGACAACCGGCCGGCGCGAATCTGCCCCCTGCGCGCCGTTGCGTCTATGCGGTACTGATCGCTCGATTGCTCGCAAAATCCACTGGCGAACCTCTCCGCGGAGGAGTAGCTTGGACTTCGCAGTAGCGATTGCTGCGTCAACACACTCGATCTGGTTCCAAGTGCTCGTGCCTTGCATCTGCTGCAATCTGCGTCGTAGTGCTCCGTAGCTGACCGGCTTCAATCGCTTGCGCGCGCGCGGGCGCATCCCGCGTCCTTCTCTACGACGAGTACGCAATGGCAACTGGCACTGTTAAGTGGTTCAACGAGACCAAAGGCTTCGGCTTCATCAAACCGGACGACGGCGGCGCGGATCTGTTTGCGCACTACAGCGGCATCAAGGCCAAGGGCTTTCGCACGCTGAAGGAAAACCAGCGCGTCGAGTACCAGGTGCAGCAGGGACAAAAAGGGCCGCAGGCCGTGGAGATCAACCGGGTCGATTAAGCGCGCGCTTGCAGGTGAGTCAAGGGCCGGCATCGCCGGCCCTTTTCAATTGCGCGCGCTCATTTGCGTGCATGTTCTGGCTTGCTTGCCAGGCCCTCGAAGCAGGTGGCGATCATGAAGTTGATCACTTCGTCATCGGACCATTCGCCACTGGCGCGCAGGAAGTCAAAGCTCGGGTCGCACGAGCGCGCGTAAATGGTGAAGAGCAGCACCGGCACCGGCAGATCGGCGCGCAAGTCGCCGGCGCTCGCGCCGGCCTCGACCAGCGCGGCCAGCGCGTTGCCCACGTCCGATAGCGCCGTGGTGTAGTTGCTGTTGCTCATCAAGGCCTGCTGCACCGCCTGGTTGGTCGATGGCAGCAAGGGCATGCGGCCGGCGGCGCGCTCGCTCAGCGTCCAGCGCAACAACTGCTCCAGCCGCGTGCGCGCTGACTGGCCCGCCTCGTGCGCCGCCAGCTGCGCCTCGATGCGCCGCAACAGCCGCGTCATCGACGCTGCGGCCAGCTGCTCCTTGGACTCGAAGTGCTTGTACAGGCTGCCCTTGGCAATGCCGACGGTGGCCGCCAGATCGTCCATCGACATCAGTTCGAAGCCGCGCTGCGCGAGCAGCTCATTGGCTGCGTCGAGGATCGCTTCCTCGCGCAGCATGAACTGCCGGTCGCGAAACGACAGCGGCGTGATGGCAGTGTCCTGGCGAGTGGCGTTACTGGAGCGCACGGGCGTCCGGGTCGTTTGATGAAAGCGTGATTCTAGGAGCGCGCTTGCGCGATGCGCTCACCGCGACCGGGCGGCGCGCACTCGTGACTTGCGGTCGCGGCAGTTTTGCGCCTGCCGTCGCTGCACTGCGGCGGAGACCTTCGCAAGGTCCGGGGGCACCGGCCATGCTCGGCTTGCGCTGACAGAACGGCGTGGCGGCCCAGGGCAGTTGTTCACCCCTGCACTTCCCTGCAGACCAGTTGAGACAGCGCAACGCGATGGCGGGAGCTTGCGTTCGGAAGTGGGGCGAGCGGTACACTGCCTGCCCCTTGCGTTGGACCAATGGCGCTGCGGATCACCACGGTCAGCAAGCACCACGATCGCGGCGCACGGCCAGCAAGGCAAAAGGCAATAAGGCGCTCCATCGGATGGTGCGGCGCGTAGAAAAATGACAAGAGAAAACGGAGACAGCCCTCGTTCGGGCAAGCGCAGGTCGATCCTGCCGCGTAAGCGCACGGTCCACTGGACCATAGGCGCACGCGGCGAGCGGTCCCTGGTTGCCGGACGACATCGGATTACTCAATCAGGAGAGCCGCAGCAATGAGCGCAGTCTTGTCTGAGCGTCGGCAACCGCCCGCCGTGGAAGCGCCGTCGTATGTGAAAAATCGCCGCCTTCTGGCGTGGGTCGCCGAGGTCGCGGCCTTGGCTCAGCCGGAGCGCATCGTCTGGGTCGATGGCTCACAGGCCGAGTACGACCGCCTGTGCGAAGAGATGGTGCGCGCCGGCACGTTACGGCGGCTCAATCCCGCCAAGCGCCGCAATTCGTTCCTTGCGTGGTCCGATCCGAATGATGTGGCGCGCGTGGAAGACCGCACCTTCATCTGCACCGACACCAAGGAAGAAGCCGGTCCCACCAACAACTGGACCGATCCGGCCGAGATGCGCGAGAAGCTCAAGGGGCTTTTTGCCGGCTGCATGCGCGGCCGCACCATGTACGTGGTGCCGTTTTCGATGGGGCCGCTGGGTTCGCACATCGCCCACATCGGCGTGGAGCTGTCCGACAGCCCGTATGTCGTGGTCAATATGCGCATGATGACGCGCATGGGCCGTGCGGTGTACGACGTGTTGGGCGAGCACGGCGAGTTTGTCCCGTGCGCGCACTCGGTGGGCCGGCCGCTGGCGCAAGGCGAGAAGGACGTGCCATGGCCCTGCAACCCGACCAAGTACATCGTCCACTATCCCAAGACGCGCGAGATCTGGAGCTTTGGCTCCGGCTACGGCGGCAACGCGCTGCTGGGCAAGAAGTGCTTTGCGCTGCGCATTGCCAGTTACATGGGGCGTGACCAGGGGTGGCTGGCCGAGCACATGCTCATCCTGGGCGTGACCAGCCCCGCGGGCAAGAAGTATCACGTCGCTGCGGCTTTTCCTTCCGCCTGCGGCAAGACCAACTTCGCGATGCTGATCCCGCCGGCGGCCATGCCGGGCTGGAAGGTCACCACCGTCGGCGAGGACATCGCGTGGATCAAGCCCGGCAAGGACGGGCGCCTGTATGCCATCAACCCCGAGGCGGGCTGCTTTGGCGTGGCCCCGGGCACCAGCGAGAAGACCAACGCCAATGCGATGGCCATGCTCAACGAGAACGTGATCTTCACCAACGTTGCGCTCACCGATGACGGCGACGTGTGGTGGGAAGGCATGGGCCCGGCGCCGGCGCATTTGATCGACTGGCAGGGCAGGGACTGGACGCCGGAGGATGGCAAGGCCGGTCGCAAGGCCGCGCATCCAAACGCGCGCTTCACCGTGGCGGCGAGTCAGTGCCCCTCGATCGATGCCGACTGGGAGAACCCCGCCGGCGTGCCGATTGATGCCTTTGTGTTCGGTGGCCGCCGCTCGACCACGGTGCCGCTGGTGACCGAGGCGCGCAACTGGACCGAGGGCGTGTACATGGCGGCCACCATGGGCAGCGAGACCACGGCCGCGCAGGCCGGCGCACAGGGCGTGCTGCGGCGTGATCCGTTCGCGATGCTGCCGTTCTGCGGCTACAACATGGCTGAGCACTTCGGGCACTGGTTGGCGCTCGGCGAGAAGCTTGCCGCCAGCGGCGCGAAGCTGCCGAAGATCTTTTGCGTCAACTGGTTCCGCACCGATGAGAACGGCAAGTTCGTTTGGCCGGGGTTTGCCGACAACATGCGCGTGCTGGCCTGGATGGTCGATCGCATCAACGGCCGCGACGATGGTGCCGAGCACGCGCTCGGCGTGAGCCCGCGCTATACCGATCTGAACTGGACCGGGATCAACTTCGACGCCGCGCAGTTCGAGCGCGTGACCAGTGTCGATGCCACCGAGTGGCGCAAGGAACTCGAGTCGCACAAGGAGCTGTTTGCGACGCTGCGGCACAACCTGCCGGCGCAACTGGAGGCCACGCGGCAGGCACTGGTGCAGCGTCTCACGACCTAAGCGCGCTGCTGCTGCAGCGCGTTTGACGGTCAGTGCTTGCCAGAGGACGCTCGCGCCTTGTCCTCTCGCCAGGCAGTGTAAAGGCCGATGCCCCAGCAGACTGCCATCACGAAGAGGCTAAGGAATAGTGGCCAGTGCACATCGAACGCGTAATAGGCTGCCATGGCGAGAAACACACCTCCGAGGGGTCCGTGCATCAGCACCTTGCTTTGCCTTTCGCGCTTGACGTGCGGGTCGTCTGATGCACGGCTCAGGCGCCAAGCCAGCCAAGCTGCAGCGAAGGCCAAGACAGCGAGTAGAAGAAGCGCAATAACGAATTGATCGGCGGTGAGTTTCACTCAGCTCTCCGTTGCGTCAGCTGTTCCTGATGACTATCTGAGCGTCGTTCGCAAAGTTCAGACACGCTTCGTTGCGTCTGGTGTCAAGCGCGGTGCCCGTCGCGCTTTTGCCGTCACTCCAGCACGAACAGGATGTAGCGCTTGTCGCGACGAAACGCGTCAGGGTCGATCGTGTGCAGCTTGATGCCGTCGATCTTTGCGCGCGCCTTGTCGGCGAACAGGTAGCCCCAGAACGGCCGCTTGAGGAAGAACTTC